>JAUZEI010000029.1 GCA_030839105.1 Actinomycetota bacterium | reverse complement strand
CAGTTGATGCGCGGCGTCGAGCTCGGAGCGGCGTTCCGGCGAGACCGCCGCCCGGTGCGCCGTGTGGACCACATGGCGCGTCGCGGTGCGGGCCCCGATGGCCGCGAGGCGGGCATTGCGCGACATCACCGAGTCGCGCACGAATCGGGCACGTCTCCCGATCCCGAGTCGCACGGCTGCGACGGTGGCCGCGCTCAACAGCCCGATCGCGATGGGGGTATACGTCCGGGCCCGCACGTGGCGACCGTACCGGCGGACCGGTACACTTGACCGATCGGTCAAGTTCTGAGAGGAGCCTCCGTTGGCGACGGACGAGCGGCGTGTAGACGAACTTTGCGACGAACTTCTCGCGAAGCTCGACCCCAAGACGACTCCTCCCGCCGAATTCCTCGGCGCGCAGTACGACCTCGGCCTCGCGTGGGTGCACTTCGCCGAGGGCTACGGCGGTCTCGGCCTCTCGCCGAAGCTGCAGAACACCATCAACGCCAAGTTGTTCGGCGCGGGCGCGCCCGTTCCCTACGGTCGGAACCCGATCGGCCACGGCATGTGTGCGCCGACACTGGTCACGCACGGCACCGAGGAGCAGAAGCGGCGTTACCTGCGCCCGTTGTTCACCGGTGAAGAGATCTGGTGCCAGATGTTCAGCGAGCCCGGCGCCGGCTCCGACGTCGCCGGTCTCTCCGCGCGCGCGATGCGCGACGGCGACGAGTGGATCGTCAACGGACAGAAGGTCTGGACGACACTCGCCCACGTCGCGAGCTACGGCATCGTCCTCGTGCGGACCGATCCCGAGCAGGTGAAGCACAAGGGCATGACGATGTTCGTCATCGACATGCACGCGCCCGGAGTGGAGGTCCGGCCGCTCGTCCAGGCCACGGGCGACGCGGAGTTCAACGAGGTCTACATGACCGACCTCCGCATCCCCGACGCCGAACGGCTGGGCGACGTCGGCGAAGGCTGGGGTGTGTCGCTCACCACACTGATGAACGAGCGCGTGTCGATCGGCGGCCAGGTGAACCCACGCGGGTCGGGGATCATCGCCGTCGCCGTGAATCAGTGGAAGAAGAACCAGCCGCGTCAGGACGCCGTCGCCCGCGACAACCTCGTTCGGCTCTGGGTCGACGCCGAGGTCAACCGCCTCACGAACATGCGAGCGAGCCAGTCGCGGCGGACGGGCACGCCCGGACCGGAAGGATCCGTCGGCAAGCTCGCCATGGCCGGCCTCAACCAGCGGATCATGAGCTTCGTGATGGACCTGATGGGACCGGACGCCCTCCTGTATCCGAGCGGCTACACCTTCGATCGACCCCGCAGCGCCATGGATCTGTCGAATCCGCAGAAGGCGTTCCTGCGCGTCCAGGCCAACTCCATCGAAGGCGGGACGACGAACATCATGAAAAACATTCTCGGAGAACGGGTTTTGGGATTGCCGGGCGAGCCGAGAGCCGATAAAGGTTTGCCGTGGAGTCAGGTTCCACGTAGCTGACGGTTCGTCCCAAAGGGGCGTTCCGGCCCGACTGGTCCGGGCGCTTTCTGAAGTTGTGAGGCACGGATGCCGATCGGATACGAGATGTTCGGACTCACGCGAGCGCGTGTCGCCGTCGTCGCGCTCGTTGTTGCCTCCGTTGCCGCACCCGGGGTCGCGTACGGCGCCACGACAACGACGAGCGCACCCCCAACCAGCACCACGACCACGACCAAGCCGGTCGGGGGTCCGTCGATCCCGACGCCGGGTGAATCCTCGACGACGACCGTGCCGTCCGCCGGTCCGACGACCACCACGACGATCCCGCCGCCGCCCGCGGCGATGCCCGCGTTCCCGCTGCCCACCAACTCCGGGCTGCAACTCCTCCAGACGATGCAACAGGCCAAGCTCGACCAGAAGGCCGCGCAGGACGCGCTGGGCTCGGCCAAGACGGGCGTGGCGAAGGCGCACACGGCCGATGTCGCGGCGCGTCGACAGCTGAAGAAGCTCGAGGGCATCGCGAGTGCGACTCGCCGGCACCTCGACGAGACCAGGACGCTCCTTCGCCACGCCGCCGTCGAGGCGTACATCCATGCGGGCAACGCGCAGCTCATGAACGCGATCTCCGGCTTTCTGAACACCACGTCGGTCGTCGAAGCGGGCAGCCAGCTACACGTTCTCGGCAGCTTCGGGACGAACCAGACCAACCTGCTGAACGACTACGTCGCGCTGAAGCAACGCGTCGACGGTCAGGTGGCGGAGATCCAGGGTGTCTCGGATCGCGCCGCGGCGAAGGTACGGAACGCGAGCAAGCGACTCGACGACCTCCGCGCCACAATCGCCGCCGCCCGTACGCGCATCGCCGTCTCGCTCGCCGGCATCCACGACTTCCAGACCGCGGCGACCAGCGCGACCAGCCCCATCCTCGGACCGAGCCGGCTCACGGCGAAGCAGATGGCCGACTACGTGAAAGCGCAGCACTACACGACGCACATCACCGTCCCGATCGACGTTCTCGCGCAGATCTACATCGACGAAGGTGTACGCACCGGCGTGCGCGGCGACGTCGCGTTCGCGCAGTCGATCCTCGAGACGGGCGGCTTCGCGAATCCGGGAAGCGCCGCCGACAACAACAACTTCGCGGGTATCGGTTGGTGCGACTCGTGCAAGCACGGCTTCGACTTCCCCGACGCCAAGACCGGAGTGCGCGCCCAACTCCAGCTGCTGCGCGTCTACGTCGACCCGCTGTTTCCCGATGCGACGTACAAAGACGAGATCCTGCTTCCGGGAACGCTCAGGCTCGGCTTCCGGGGCAGGGTGCAGACGTGGTGGGATCTTTGGGGCACGTGGGCCACGGGCGCGCTCTACGGCCAACGCGTGTACGACATCTACCAGAAGATGATCGACTTCTCGCTGCTCGATCCCGGGCCGACCCCGCCGACCGGAGCGGTAGGGC
>JAUZEI010000621.1 GCA_030839105.1 Actinomycetota bacterium | reverse complement strand
GCCCGTGCAGGATCTCAGCGGCAAGGTCGTAGTCGTCACCGGGGGAGCGAGCGGGATCGGCAACGCTCTCGCGCGGCACTTCGCCTCCGAAGGCGCACGGATCGTCATCGGCGACATCGAGGTCGTCGCGCTCGAGCACGCGGTCGCCGACCTGCGCGCGTCGGGCGCGCAGGCGGAAGGGATCGTCACCGATGTCATCGATCCCGCCCAGATGCAGGCGCTCGGCGACGCCGCGGTCGAGCGGTTCGGCGGCGTACACGTGTTCTGCAACAACGCCGGTGTCGGCGGGGGCGGTCTCTCGTGGGAGATGCCCCTCTCGACGTGGGAGTGGGTGATCGGGGTCAACATGTGGGGCGTCATCCACGGCGTCCGCACCTTCGTGCCCCTGCTCATGCAGCAGACCGAGGCGCACATCGTGAACACCGCGTCGGTGGCAGGCCTCGTGGCGGCGCCGTTCATGGGGCCGTACAACGCGAGCAAGCACGCGGTGGTCGCGATCTCCGAGACGTTGCACCACGAGCTTGCGATGGTTGCTCCGCACGTGAAGGTTTCGGTGTTGTGCCCGGGTTGGGTCAACACGAAGATCGCCGAGAGTGGTCGCAACCGTCCGGAGCACCTGCAGGAAGGCACGGCTGCCGAAGGCGACGGAGCCGCGTTGTTGCGCGGCCTGATCGAGAAGGGCATGCCGCCCGAGGACGTCGCCGGCAAAGTGCGCGACGCGATGCGCGAGGAACGATTCTGGGTGTTGACGCACGACGAAGAGGGCGACTTCTGGGTCGACGGCGTGAACGCGCGGTTGCGATCGCTCGGAACTCGCACGAACCCGCAGCTCGGTCTGCCCCTCTGACGTCGCGGTCGAACACCGTGGCCGGCACCGATCCGATCCCGCCGACGGTCGAGTGGCGGCGGGGCGCGGTGCGGATCATCGATCAGCGGGTGTTGCCGGGCCGATTGCGGTTCCTCGACTGCGCCGATGTCGATTCGCTCGTCGACGCGATCGCGACACTCGCCGTTCGCGGCGCACCCGCGCTGGGGGCGACCGGCGCCTTCGGGGTCGCGCTCGGCGCGCACACGCTGAAAACCAAGCGTCAGGTGCGCGCCGCGGCGGCCCGCATCGCACGGGCGCGTCCGACGGCTGTCAATCTCGGGTGGGGTGCCGAGCGCGCGTTGCGCGCGTACGAGCATGACGGGCGCGACGCCGCCCTCGTCGTCGCGCAGGCGATCGCGGCGGACGACGTTCGCCGCAACCGGTTGATCGGCGCGCACGGGCTGTCGCTCGTCCCCGTCGGGGGTGCGGTGCTGACGCATTGCAACGCCGGCTCACTTGCGTGTGTCGGCTACGGCACCGCGTTGGGAGTGGTGCGCGCCGCGTTCGAAGGCGGCCGCCGACCCAGTGTCTGGGTCGACGAGACCCGACCTCTGCTGCAAGGTGCACGGCTCACGATGTGGGAGTGCGATCGGCTCGGCATCGACGCCCGGCTCGTTGTCGACGGCGCGGCCGCGTCGTTGATGCAGCGGGGGCTGGTCGACCTGGTGATCGTCGGCGCCGATCGGATCGCGGCGAACGGGGACGTGGCGAACAAGATCGGCACCTACGGGCTCGCGGTCGCGGCTCGCCATCACCAGATCCCCTTCTACGTCGCGGCACCGGCATCGACGCTGGATCTCGCCACCGCGACCGGCGACGCGATCGTGGTGGAGGAGAGGGATCCGGACGAGGTGACGCACGCCGGCACCCGCCGTATCGCTCCCGTCGGTGCGGGGGCTTTCAATCCCGCGTTCGACATCACTCCGGCCCGCCTCGTGACCGCGATCGTGACCGAGTGCGGCGCCGCCCGGCCGCCGTACCGCCGATCGTTGCCGGCTCACGTCCGGCGGGCGGCGGAGGTTGTCACACCCGGTCCGTAACGTCGCCCGTCATGGCGAAGCGCGACCCCGTCCCGGCGATTCGAGATCATGCTCGCAACATCTTCGATGACCTCCTCGACGCGATCTCGCCCGCCCGTTGCCCGGGATGTGGTCGTCGGGGCGCTCTGGTGTGCGACACGTGCGCAGACGCGCTGGCGCCGGCACCGGTCGGCGCGCCTCCGCCTCCGCTCGCGTGGTGGACCGCGTGCTTCGCGTATCAAGGCGTCGCGCGCGAGCTCGTCGCCCGCGCCAAGTACCGCGCCGAGCGTCGTTTCCTCGTGCCGGTCGCGCGCGTGCTCGCGGTCGCCCTCGAGCACGCGCCTCCGTTCGATCTCGTGACGTGGGCGCCGGCGAGCGCGCCGCGCATCCGCGCCCAGGGCGTCGACCACGGTGAGGTGCTCGCGCGGGCTGTCGCGGGCGTGATCGGAGCGCGAGTTGCACCGTGTCTCGTCCGCGCGCCCGGCGCGGCGCAGACCGGTCGCGACGCGAGCGCGCGCCGAGCGGGTCCGGGCCTGCGCGCCGTGCGGCCCATGTCCGGTGCGGTGATCCTCGTGGTCGACGACGTGGCGACCACCGGCGGCACGCTTGCGGCGGCCGGGCGGGCGTTGTTGCAGGTCGGCGCCTCGGAGGTGCTCGCGGCCACCATCGCCCGCACTCCCGGCCCCGGGACCCGATCACGGGGCGCTGCGTATACTCCCGGCTACTCCGACCGGTAGTCGGGCACGGCACTCGATGCACTCGATGGGGAGCACGTGGACGTCGTCGTCTTCGGCAAGCATGTAGAGGTCGATGCGGCCCTCCGGGCCGTCACCTTCGAGAAGATGGACCGCATCACCAAGTTCGCGAGCGACGTACGTCGCGTCGACGTCGACTACGGGCTGCACCAGACGCGGCGCGCCGGTGACTCCTGTACGTGCGAGATCCTCGTACATCTCAAGCACCATCTCGTGAAGGGCACCGCGTCCGCCGTCGAGCACGTGATGGCGCTCGACCTTGCGCTCGAGAAGGTGGAGCACCAGATGCGACGGCTACACGAGCGTCGCATCCAGCGCGGGCGCCGGGCGCGCCCCAACCGCGTGCGCGTCGACGGCTCGACCAACGGGCTCGGCGCGGTCGATGAGATTTCCGACGCCGACCTCGACGCCGGCGTCGACGGTACCGATGGCGCGGCGCCGATCATCGTGAAGTCCAAGCAGTTCGCGGTCAAGCCGATGCGGGCGGAGGAAGCCGCGCTGCAGATGGAACTGTTGGGCCACGACTTCTTCCTGTTCCGCAACGTCGAGTCGAACAACGCGGCCGCGTTGTACCGCCGGCGCGACGGAGCCCTCGG
>JAUZEI010000614.1 GCA_030839105.1 Actinomycetota bacterium | reverse complement strand
TGGACGACACGGTCGACGACGCCCCCCGGGTAGGCGGCCAGCGCAGCTTCCGTCGCCTTGTTCGCTGCCGTTCCGCTCACGATCGTTCCGGACCCCTGGCTGTAGTTCGCCGGGATCTGACCCACCTGCTTGGACGTGCTCGGTGCACCGCTCTGGAAGGGCACCACACCGGCCGCCGCCGAAGCTGCAGCTCCACCGCTGCCGGCCGGTTGCACCACGACCTGCGTGGCCGTGATGGTCGTTCCGCTGGTCGTTCCGAGTACGAGGACGCCGACGCCGGTTGTAATGGCGCTCGCCGAGGTCGAGCTCGTCCCGTTCCGGTATGTCGTCGAGGATGCCTCCTTGACTGTCACCTTCTGACCCGCCGCTGTCGTCATCGTGAAGCTCGACGTGGACACCGTCCCGACCGTGCCGGACGCTCCACCTGCGGCCGGTCCGGACCGCGCGTTGGATCCCCCGCCGCCGGCCCCAGGCCGGGCACCCCCGGTGGTGCCGGTGCCGGTTGTGGTCGTCGCAGTCGTACTCGACGCAGTCGTACTCGAAGGAGTCGTACTCGACGACGCCGACGACGAGCTGCCACACGCCGCGAGCGCCATGACCGCCAGCAACATGCCTGCGAGAATCCCCATCGGCGCGTTCGTGAATCGGCCACTCGGCGGAACGCGCCGAACAATAGATTCGCGCTGGTCGACGCCGCCGTCGGAACGCTTGGCCGCCTTGTCCAGACGCACCGCACCTTCGAGTCGGATGATCGTCTGTTGAGCTATTTCGTTCGGACTGTTCGTAGTCATGCCCGTAGAGATCCCCCAAAGCTGGGGATTCTCTGGGCGGGAACGCATGGCGAGCGGAGCCGTTGCTCCTATCGCTCATCATGCGGTTCAGCACGCAACCGTCACCCGCGAACGTCCGCTACCCCCGGCCTCTACCGGATCAGGGGTTGATCGCGCGGTCCTTCCGATGGGATCTCGATCGCGAGCGTCGTGCCTGTGCCTACGGGGCTGGTCACCTGGAGCGTGCCTCCGAGCCTCGATTCGATCGCTGAGCCCGAGCAGTCCCGAGCCCCGGGCGTCGGCTCCCCCGATCCCGTCGTCGCAGACCACCAACCGAACGATCGTGTCCCGCGCGTCGAGCTCGACGTGCACCACGGACGCGTCGGCATGTTTGGCGGCGTTGGTCATCGCTTCAGACACCACGTAATACGCCGCGACCTCGACCGGCTCGGGCAGCCGCCGATCAACGTGGACATCGAACTCGACCGGTAGCCGCGAACGACGACCCATTCCTACGCGCCTTCGGGGTGAACGCCGCGGCAGACATCCTCGACGATGAATGTGACGAGAGTGCGGCGCTGTCGGCGCAAGGCAGAGGGGCATTCTGCAACGTCAAGTTGTATGGGTCGGCGACGGCAACGAAGACTTCGGCGCGGGGGCTGCGCGCAGCGCATAGGCGCCGAGCTCCGATCCGAACCACGACACGGAGGCAAACGATGGAGGCAACGAACATTTCGGCCGCGCAGGCCGGCACGCTCGTGATCGGTGACGATCTCGACGTCAATCGTCTCGGATTCGGTGCGATGCGTCTGACCGGTCCCGGTATCTGGGGTCCACCCGCCGACCGCGAAGAAGCGAAGGCTGTCCTGCGGCGTGCCGTCGAACTCGGGACCAATTTCATCGACACGGCCGACTCGTACGGTCCTCATGTGAGTGAGAGCCTCATCGCGGAGGCCCTGTACCCATATCCGGACGACCTCGTTATCGCGACGAAGGGCGGGCTCGAGCGCACGGGACCGGACCGCTGGCCCCACAACGCGAGGCCCGAGCACCTCAAGGCGGCTTGCGAGGGAAGCTTGCAGCGCCTCCGCCTCGAACGCATCCCGCTGTACCAACTGCACCGGCCCGATCCCGCCGTCCCGTACGAGGAGTCGGTCGGCGCGCTCGTCGAGCTCGAGCAGGAAGGGAAGATCCACCATATTGGCGTCTCGAACGTCGACCAGCGACTCCTGAGCATCGCGCGGGCAATGACGAAAGTCGCTTCGGTTCAGAATCGCTACAACTTCGGTGACCGCGAGTCCGATGCGTTGGTCGACATGTGCGAACGCGAAGGAATGGCCTTCTTGCCGTGGGCACCGATGCACGACATCGTCGAGAACGAACTTTCGACGATCGCGGCCAGGCATCACGCGACGACACGGCAGGTGGTCCTCGCGTGGCTGCTGGCCCGATCACCCGCGATATTGCCCATTCCCGGGACCGGGTCGGTTGTCCATCTCGAGACGAATGTCGCCGCGGCAGGATTGCGCCTCGAGCCGAACGAGATCGTCTCGCTCACCGCGACGCGCTAACAGTTCCCCGTCCGGCCGGCACAGCCGCGCTGCCGCTGCGCGCACGCATGAGTCCGGGGCAAACCGGCGCATGACCGAGGAGGCGCGGTCACACCGAGAGGGTGTCGAGAGTCGCGGTCGCGTCGAGTGAGATGGCGGGCACTTCCGAGTGCGTTGGAAGCGTCATAAAGGCCACGACCGCGATCGCGTAGGCGCCGAGCGCGGCGAGCTGTACCAAACGGAACCCGACGGCCATCGACAAGATGGTGGTCAGCACCGAGCCGATCACGGAGAAGAAGCCGTTCACGGCCCAGCCCCAGGCGACGTACTCCTCGCCGTGTTCGGTGAGGGACGCGACCCGGCCGAGTCCGAGGGGCATGAACATCCCGAGGCAGAGCCCGAGCGGGGTGAGGATCGCGCCCGCGAACAGGACCCGGAGGGCCAGACCGCTCGAAAGCAGAGCGCCGTCGAGGATCGACGGGAGCGCGAGCTCGTAGAAGAGGGTGAGCGCCGCGAGGATCGCAAGCAGGATCGGTACCGCGCGGCGGGCGTGAGGGGCGAACCTCCGGCTGAGCAGTGCGCCGACGCCGGTCGACAGGAGGATGGCGGCGAGCGTCACGGTGAGCGAGTAGGTGGGATAACCGAGGAACTGCACCAGCCGCTGGATCATGGTGATCTCATAGAACATGAACCCGAGCCCGAGCGCGGCGAAGTACACCGCCGACGGTCCCTTGGCCGGGAGCGCGCGCCACTTCCGGCGCACCGCGAAGAACGGCGCCAGCAAGAAGACGCCGGCGTACAAGGTTGCGATCGCGAGGAGCAGGAGCAGCACGCGCTCGCCGATGGCGCTTTCCGGGTCGTTGGTGCTGAGTGGTTGTCCGATGTGCGCGAGGACGTTGCGAAAGCGCGAGAAATGCCAGAAGTACGGCGCGTCGTCGTCGACCGGCGTGATGTTCTGCGTCGAGTGCGACACGATCGAAGCGACCTGCGCGTTCGCTCCCGACGCCAGTTGGCTCACGATGCCGCCGTTGATCACATGCCCCGGCGCCGCGTACGGGTGTTGCTCGGGCAGGTGGGCGATGGCGCCCAGGAACCGATCGGTCTCGGCGCGGGTGAACGCGGTGCGTTTGACGATGATGGTCGAGAGCGCGCCCGTCTTGTTCAGCTGCGCGGCGACGAGGAGATGATGATTCGGGTCGCGGACGCCGAGCTCGGCGAGCGCCTTGCGGGCGGTGACGATATAGCGACTCGTCCGGTTCGGGGTGTCGAAACTCAGCTCGCCGAACTGCACCACCATGATGCCGTTGTCGGTCAGGTGCTGCAGAGTCTTCTTGATCATCTGTGTGGTGTAGAGGTAGCTCTCGGAGA
>JAUZEI010000599.1 GCA_030839105.1 Actinomycetota bacterium | reverse complement strand
GCCCTCACGATCGGCCTCGACGCGCTTTCGTCGGAGCAAACGAGCGCCTTGATCGGCGAGATCATCGACCGATCACTGATCTCCGTCGACGCCGAGGCGGTCCTTCTCGAGCGAGCGGGCGGCAATCCGCTGTACGCGCAGGAGTACGTCCGAGCGCTCGTCGAACGAGGCGCGAACGCGATGCTCCCCGAGTCGGTCCAGGGCATCATCGCGGCCCGGCTCGACGGGCTGTCTCTCGCCGAGAAGGGCTTGTTGCAGGACGCCGCGGTCATCGGCGAGACCGTGTGGCTCGGGTCGGTCTGCGCGCTCGGAGAGCGAGATCGCGCAGAGGCCGACGCACTCACGCTTCGCCTCGAGCGCAAACAGCTCGTGCACCGGTCGCGTCGATCGAGCGTTGCGGGTGAAGTCGAGTTCTCCTTCACACATACGCTCATCCGGGAGGTTGCCTATTCACAACTCCCGCGCGCCGCGCGCGCGGAACGTCACCAACGCGCCGCGGCGTGGCTCGAACGGGTCGCCACCGACCGGGCCGACACGGCCGAGCTCATCGCCCAGCACTACACGACTTCGCTCGAGCTCGAGACCGCGCTCGGCCGCGACACCGAAGCGCTCCGACCCGCGGCGCTGGCCGCGCTGACCGCGGCGGCCCGCCAAGCCGCGGCGAAGCACGACCACACCGCGGTGATGCGCTACGCAGAGACCGCAGCGACGCTGCGACCGGATGCGGCGCTGGGTGCAACGCTGCTGGTGCTCCGCGCGCTCGCGGGCTATACCGCCGGCCATCCCGACGAGTTGGTACTGCTCGAAGCACGCGATGCCGCCGTCGCCAATGGTCGTGCCGAGGACGCCGTGCATCTCACGTGTGCCCTCAGCGAGTGGGCGGAGTACTACGCGCCCGACGCGGAACGATCGGTCGCCTACGAGACCGAAGCACTCAGGCTGGCGGCCGACCTCCCTCCCGGCCCCATTGCGTCCCTTCCCGCGTATTCTGCGGCTTACCGTCTCTACCAGGCCGGCCGCCACGACGAGGCGATCGACCTGACGAACGTCGAGATCGCACGCGCAAGGCGGGCGGGAGCCGACGCCGCGGTCGGCCTGATGCTCATCTGGCGCGGATCGGCGCGTTTCGAAGCGGGAGAAGACGACGGCATCTTCGACCTGCGGGAAGCGGCTCGCATTCTCGACGAGCAGGCTCACCCGAAAGCCGCCATAGCGGCGTACAACCTGGGTGACATGTTGCACGGTCTCGGTCAGTTCGACGGTGCGGTCGCGGCCTTCGAGACCGCCGCCGCGAACGCGCACCGTTCCGGAAATGGCTTTTCCGAGTCGATGGCGCAGATGGGTCTCGCCTTGGTCGCCTATCACCGCGGCGATCCGACTTCGGTTCGAGCGCTTCTCGAACGCCCGTCGACCGACACGAGCGAATACCGCGCAACCAACGTCGCGGAAACGCAGGGTCGGCTCCTCCTCGAGGTCGATCCTCACGATGCCCGCGCCGCCGCACGCCAACGCGTCGCGTTCGCGCGCCGAACCGCACACGTCGATATCGAGTGCAGCGCCCTCGCTTTGGCCGCACGAGCCGCGCAGGCGTTAGGCGACAACGACGCGGCCAACATCTATCTCGACGAATACGTCGAAGCGTGGACGCGCGTCGGCGGTATCTCGTCGTGCTCCGCCTCGCTCGTCGAGGCCGGCCTCGTACTCGTCGCCCACAATCGTCACGGGGAGCTCGCCGCGGCTGTCGACCTCCTGCGCATCGCGACGCCCTGGACCGACGCGGCGCGTGCCCTCGCCGAGCGCCGCTACGCCGAGGCGGCCGCCATCCTCGACACGATTCCGAGCGTCCCTCTCCGTGACGCGGCGCTCCACCTCGCCGGCGACAGTTGAGGCGCAATCAGGCGGATCGCAGCGCTTCGCGCGCCGCCTCGCGATGATGAGCCCGCAAGCGATCGCGCTGATCCGTCGCGCGCGCTTCGAGCGCTTGGAGATCCACTTCGGCCGGGACCTCGACCTCTGCCGAAGCGAGGGACCGCCAAAGCGAACGCTTCGCGTCGATTGCGGCCAGCAGCATCTCCACCTCGAGAAGCCGACTGAGCGGCGAGTATCCGCGCACCCGTCCGTTGAGCTTCATACGCCCGAGAAACTCCCCGGCGCGAGCGGTGACCTGTTTGGTCCTGTTCTCGGGTATGGAGAGATGGCGAAGGATGCTGATCAGCATCGCCTCGTCCGAGCGGAACTCCTCGATGAGGGTGGCCAGTTCGCGCCCGAGTGCCGAGTCGCGGTTGTTCTGCAGCGCGCGATGCGCCAACGCGAGTCCACCGGCGGCGCCGGCTCGGTGGTCGTTCGCGTAGATGCGCAGCAGTTGTCCCGCGCTCGAGCCGCGACGCCGGGGAGGTTCCTGCGAACCGGGAGTGTTGTCGCGAGCGGCTGTCACATCGGCGCCCGCCGACGGCGGGGGAGCCGGTTCCGGCATCGGCGCGTCGACGAACTCGTCGACCTCGGCGCCGGTCGAACGGACTTCGGGATTCGCTTCGTAGAACGTCATGTGCGCGTTACTCCGAGAGGGCGAGGCGAGTGTGACGGCATGTACCGAGCGTGCTCCTACTCCCCGGCCTGCGCCCTTTTCATGTCGACCTCAGACTCCTCGTCGCCGCGAACGCGAGGCGTACTACTCGACGCTGCACGCGCCTGAGCGGAGGTGTGGTCCTCGATGTACTCGTCCGGGTCGACGTCGTCTGTGTCGAGTTCCCGGCCTCCGGCATGCTCGGCGTTGAAAGCGACGAACCGGGCGCCGAGCTCCTTGCGGATCTCCTGGCCGGCGTGGCGGCGAAATGCCGAAAGCGGGCCGCGCTCCTCCTCGGCCATATGGTCGCTGTTCTCCTCGTTCGCGGCGCCCACGGCCTCCCACCACGCGTCGCTGCCGGGCTCGGTAGCGGCGACCTTTCTCAGCGCGTCACGGATCTTGTTGTGGTCGCGGACCGCATGGTGGGTTTCGTGTTCGCCGTCGTCGACCCGCTCGAGCAGCTGCGGGTAGAACACCTCCTCCTCGGCGCTCGCGTGCCGCTCGAGATGCTCGGCGAGGGGCTGCCACAGGGCGCCGACCACGCTCGGCTCGGAGTGAAGCTCGTCGTCGAGCTCGGCGAACCGGCGTCGGAAAAGCTCGTGGTCGTCCAGGATGAGGTCGCAGATGTCGGGCATGGAGCTTGGCGATACCCGGACCACCGTCGAAGCAAGCACGGTCGCCTCCCTGCTTCCCATGTCGTGGACCTCTCGCAACGGCGGCACCGCACAACGAACATCGGTTTACGACCGCTCGT
>JAUZEI010000591.1 GCA_030839105.1 Actinomycetota bacterium | reverse complement strand
TGTATGACGCGTCCTGGTCGCGCGCGTGTCGGCTGTGCTACATGAACCTGACCGGGTTCTGACCGAGACGATGGACTCTGCTCGTTCGCCCGATGACGACCCGGTGCGAGTCGCTTACGCCTCGATGACGACCCGGTGCGAGCCGCTCACGCCTCGACGACGACCCAGCCCTTCATTCCGTACGCGAGGTGGCCGGGGAGGTGACACGCGAACAGGAACCGGCCGGGGCGGTCGAAGCGATAGAAGGTCTCGCCGATGTCGTTCGGTGCGACCGACACCTCGCCCGGCACCGGCGGATGCGTTGCCTCGCTGCCGTGCGCATGCCGCGCGTGCACGCTCGCGTCACCGACGATGAATTCGTGATGGATCGGATCGTCGTTGTGCACGAGGAAGCGTACGAGGGTTCCCGTGCGTACACGCAATGTCGAGAACGAGAACTGGCTGTAGTGGATGCCGACGTCGACCGTGACGAGACCGGGCCCGAGCGCGGGATTGGACGCGGCCGCGTGTTCGTCCGCGCTCACCGAGTATCCGACGAACGCGGTCGACGCGGCGACGACGATCGCGAGCGCGCTGCGCACCAGCCACCTCACGGGGTGGCCTCGGCGATCCGCCGCCGGCGCCTGCTGCCCACAACCGTGACGGAGCCGAAGGTCAGCGCACCCGTGATCACCGCCGCCACGAGCGGCCACATCGCGCGACTCTGTCCGGTCGGTGCGACGACGGCCCGGGCGACCTGTGCGGTCACACCGGTATCGGCGAGCCGCGGCACCGCACCGGGCTGGTCGGACACCGCGAGGTCGTAGCCGAGTTGCGCGGCGGGCGTGTTCAGCCGCAGGTAGGTGAACCACATGTGCTGCGGCACCCAGCCCATGCCTTTGTCGATACGAAGGTCGTCGAGCAACGAAGCCGACGCGGACTCGTTACGCCGCAAGCTCAGACCATTACCGCCGGCGAGGAGCTTGGGGCGCCGGTCGGTGAGCAGGAAGACGTCGGCCTCGACCACGGACGCCTTGTCGAGACCGAGACTGAGGATGTGCAACGGGACCCACGGCTCCTTCACGGGGATCGTCAGCATGATCGGGGTTCCGTCGCCCGTCGTCTGTCCGAGCCGTTGCGCGCGCGTCGCGTCGAACCGGGCGGCCATGAAGATCTGGCTGCGGCGGCCGTAGAAGTCGAGCATCGCGGGTGCGTCCGGCGTGAGCAGGAAGCCGTGGTCCACGGCCCACTTGCCGACTTCGGCGCCGCCGCCCTTGAGGATCGTGATGTCGAGGGCGTCGATCTTCTTCTCGAGGATCACGACCGCGCTGTCCGACGTCGCGGCACCGCGGGCGGCGAGATTGAACTGGGCCTCTACCGGCGGCGCGACCTCGCGCTCGAGCCGTTGCAGCGTCCAGTTCCCGCCCCGCTCGACCTTCGTGGGGATGCCGGGCAGCGGTGTGATCGATCCGACCGATTTGCCCTGACCGCTGAACTCGAAGGACGTCACGTAGCGCTCGACACCGTCGTGATACGCGGCGAGCGTCGTGGTGCGCGTGAGCTTGATGCTTCCGTTCTCGCCCACCAGGCCTCCGCACGCCCCGGCGGGCGCGGCGAGGGCGGCGACCACCGCCGGTACCGCCAGCGCGAGGAGAGTGCGAGAAAGAACGCGACCGGAACGTGAGCGACGGAATTCGGGGAACCCGTGCGACATCTGACCCTCCAACTGCCGTGGACTGGAGAGTCCGACGACGCGCGCAGGTCCGCAGGTTCCCGAGAATTATTCCTCCGTGATCCCGTAGTGCGCCACGTACGGAGCGAACGTGGCGCGCACGTGGTCTTCGTCGAGACCGAGGTCGCCGTAGGAGTAGGTGTGCGCCCCGTGCTTCGCCTTGGGCTTGGCGGCGAGGTAGGCGGTGATCGCCCGATCGTGTCCCTTTGGCCAGTCGTAGCCCAGCCGGCCGTATACGCGGTGGAGCATCGCGACCGGGTCCGACATGAGCTCCAGAAAATGCGTATCGACGATCTGGTCGTCGGGCACGATCCCGTCGCTGCGTTGCGCGATCACCTGCTCGAGGAACAGCTGATACGTCATCTCCATGATCGGTCCGAGGACGACTCGTTGGTCGGTCTCGCTCCGCATGAAACGCAACACCGAGAGCAGGCTCACGAGTGACGCGACGAAGCGCCGCGGGTCGCGATGCGTATGGATGACGCGCGCGTCGGGGTACTCGGCGAAGAGTGCGGCGAGCGTCGAGAGATGGCCCGGCGATTTGAGCAACCAACGACGGGGTCCTCCGTCGCCGGCCGCGCCCGCCGCCGCGGGTTGACCCGCCGTCGGACCGTGCTGAAACGTCTGCAACATGCGCCGGTGGAGTCGGTACACGCGCCCCAATGTGTCGAGGTTCTCCAACTGCCAACCGGTGAAGCTGGGTGTGTCGTACATCATGCTGTAGTACGGGCCTGCGAAGTCGTACACCAAGAAGTTGACGCACTCGCACGGCAGGTCGCTCGCGAGCTCGTGCATCGTCCTGAATTCGGGATGCACGTCGGCCCAGAACTCCTGCTCGCACTCCGAGAGCTCCCGGCGCCGCTCGACGCTGCCTTCGGACGGAAGCGGGTGGAGTGCTTCCCACGCGATCGGCGCGCGCAACTGTGGGTCGAGCGCCAGCAGTTCGAGGAGGATCGTCGTACCCGTGCGGGGTGGGCCGACGACGAACAGGGGCCCGTCGACCGGCTCCGCGAGGAGCGCCGGACGGGTCGCCCATTCGTGTTGGAGTCGTAGCCGCGTCTGCAACACCTTCAGCACTTCGGCGCGCGTCACGACGCGGCCCAACGCGTGCAGGCGCGCTTCGTCCTCGATCGCGGTGAGCATGCGCGTGTAGGTCTCGGTCCAGCCCGGCCAATCCGCCTCGCCGAGATCGTCGAGTCCAGTCGAGGCGCGCGCCGTCGCCAGGAGCTCGTCCGGATGGAGGCCCGCGAGCCGGCCGGGATCACCGACGATGTCACCGAACAGGTTGAACCGCCGTACCCAGTCCGGATGCTCGAGCGTGTTGCCCATGCCCACGATCTCCCCCGTAGCGAACAGGAGAGGATCGCGCCTCAGCGGTCGGGGGCGAAAGCCCGGATCCGCGCTCCGATGATCTCGAGGACGGGATTGTCGTCGCCGGCAACTCCCGGGTACGCCACACCACTCGCGGCCGCGAGGCGAGCCTGACGCTCGTTGATCGCGGTAGAGCGGACGAGCGCAAAGATTTCGTGCCACTCGAGATCGCACACGCCCCGACCGAGCGCGGCTTCGTAGCGCGTGACGAGCTCGGACCGCGTCAGGAAGCCGGGCACCGTTCGTCGGACGAAATGCGTCGTGAGGTCGTCGAGCGACAGGTACCACGCGAGGTCGAGCTCGGCGGGTCCGATCGTCGCCTGTTCCCAGTCGAGCACCGCGGTGACGGAGCGGTCTTCGGCGAACATGACGTTGCCGAGGCGCGCGTCGCCCCAACACAACGACGCGGGCGGTTCATTCTCCGGGATCGACGCCGCGCACCACGCCGCCGCTCGGGCGAGCGCCACGGTCGGGTTGCCGTCACTCGCCCACTCGACATAGTCGACCCACCACGCGACCTCCTGCGCAAGCGATTGCTCGTCGCCGCGCACGGCTCCGCCGAGGCCCGCCGCGGCCCAGTCGACGGAGTGAATGCTCGCGAGCATGTCGACGAAGCCCGCGTGCAACGCCCGCTGTACATCGGGCGCCGATTCCGTCACCCACTTGTCGAGAGCGGGCGCTTCGGCACCGGGCCGACCGGGCGCGTGTGACATCACCAGGAAGGCCGTGCCCAGCCACCCTTCGGCGGCTTCGTACGCGACGACGTCGGGAACGGGGACTGGACTCTTGGTGAGGGCCCCGAGCACGCGCGCCTGGGCCTCGAGGTCGTAGACCGGCCAGGTCGGCACCGCCGGCGGCAGGCGCACGACCAGCCGCTGTTCGCGGGCGGCACGGTCACGCACGGTCAGCAGAAGCGTTTCGTTGGTCCAACCCGAGCGCGGCCGATCGAGCCGGGCGATCTCGTATCCGGCAGCGGGCCACCGGTGCGCGCACCACGCCGTGAAGCCGCGGGCGAGCTCGGCATCGTCCCGGCGCGCCAGAGTTGTCATACGCGGCGAGATGTTACAGAATCACGCCCAGATGTCACATCGGAAGTCGACCCCCGCGGTGGTCGAGCGACGCCGAGCGGGCCCCGGGCCGAGCCGGCCGCTCGACGGAGCACGATGACCACCGACGACGGCCCGCTCGTCGCGAACGACGAGGCGTTCGCGCACCAGATCGTCGAGACGCACGCGCATGTCGCCCAGGCCGACCGATCGTGGACCGAGAAGGTGTGCGCGATGGCCGCCGCGCGCGACGGCTCGTTGCAGGTCGCGTTGGGCGTCGGCAAGTACGCGAACCGGAACGTGTTCGACGGTTACGCCGGGGTGTCGCGCGGCAGGGAACAATGGACGGTTCGCGCGAGCCGCCGGCTGAGTGACGACGCGGATCGCATCGGCGCCGGACCGATCGACTACGAAGTCATCGAGCCGTACCGGCGGGTGCGCTTCGCGTGCGCGGCGAACGACGCGGTGCCGATCGCGTACGAGTGGATCTTCGAGGCTGCCGTTCCTCCGCTGCTCGAGCGGCGCGACCGCCTACGGGCGCGCCGCGGAACGCGGCTCGATGCCGAGGTCCTGCGCTACCACCAGATGGGTCTCGCATCCGGATGGGTCGAGGTCGAAGGCGTGCGCAGCGACATCACTCCGGACACGTGGTTCACGACACGCGATCACTCGTGGGGAATCCGTCAGGACGTCGGCATCCCGCCCGGCGACATCGAGGGCGCGCGGCGCGGAGGTGAGCTCCCGGCGGGCATGTCCTTCCGGTTCTCCTGGAGCCCGATGCTGCTCGAACGAGCCGATGGCACCGTGTACGCGATCCATCATCAGCATCGGTTGATCCGCGGTGTCG
This sequence comes from Actinomycetota bacterium, assembly GCA_030839105.1. GTDB lineage: Bacteria > Actinomycetota > Acidimicrobiia > IMCC26256 > PALSA-610 > PALSA-610. The sequence continues at coordinate 1,642 of JAUZEI010000591.1, read as the reverse complement.
GGTACGAAGAGACGATGGTCGAGGGCGGTGTGGAACATTCCGACGGAAAGGTCGAGCGGTTCGCGGCACTGCATCCGGAACTTCGCTTCGATCCGGTCAACCGGCGCATACGCGGCGGCACGCTGCACTTCACGATGGCCGACGGCACAACCCGCCCCGTGAGTGTCGAGGCGATGGGAGACACCGGGTTCCATCTCGGCGGTGGTCTGTACTTCGGGCTCGACGGGCATCACCACGGCGAATGGCGCGGCGCCCTGCACGTCGACGGTGAGCATGTCGACGACTGCACCGACCCCGCGACCGCGCGCCGCTTCCATCAGATTCGCGACGCGGTGTTGCGCGTCGACGACCCGATCGGCGGCGGTCGTGGTTGGTGCAACTTCCAGACGACAATCACCGGCGCCTGGCCCGACGAGGGCCTCGACGAGGAAACATCATTCGTATGACGCTCAACCCCGAAACCATCGGCAGCTTCACGAGTCCCGGCTACTACGACGAGCTGGCGCGGCTGCGGCGCGAGGAGCCGGTACGTCAGTACGCGCGGAACTCGTGGACGATCGCGCGCTACGACGACGTGCGCACGGTGAGCCGTGATCCGGAGCGGTTCTGTTCCGGCAAAGGGGTGCTGGTGAACGATCCGCTGCGCAACGGCGGCACGATCGAAGGGTCGATCCTGCACATGGACCCACCGGTGCACGCGCCGTGGCGCGGCCTGGTGACGCGCCGGTTCACGCCGCGCGCCGTCGGCTCACTCGAGGCTCGGGTGCGTTCCGTTGCCCGGTCGGTCCTCGCGGAGGTGCCGGCCGACCAGGAAATCGACTTCGTCGATCGAGTCGCGGCGCCGTTCCCGGTGTTGGTGATCGCGGAGCTGCTGGGCATCGACGCGCACGACCGCGACAAATTCCGGCGCTGGTCCGACGCCGCAATCGACTCTCCCGACCGGCCCGACGACAACCTCGCCGACCTCTCCGCGCTGTACCAATTCCTCATCGCGCACGTCAAGGAACGTCGCGCGGCTCCGCGCGACGACATTGCATCGGCCGTGGTCCGCGCCGAGGTCGAGGGCACCCCGATCACCACCGCCGAGGCCGTCACCTACCTGCTCGCGTTGCTCGTCGCGGGCAACGAGACGACACGCCACCTCGTGTCGGGCGGCGCGTATGCCCTTGCGGAACATCCCGAACAGCGCGCGCGATTGACGCGCGAGCCGGCGCGGGTTCCGGCGGCCGTCGAGGAATGCCTGCGCTGGGTGACGCCGATCCAAGTGTTCGGGCGTACCGCGACGAGGGCGACCGAGCTGCACGGCCAGTCCATCGCGGAAGGCGATTTCCTCGTGATGCTCTACGCATCGGCCAACCGCGACGAGGACGCCTTCGGACCCACGGCAGCCGAGTTCGACGTGACGCGCCCGGTCGACGCGCAGCATCTCGCGTTCGGCTTCGGCGAGCACCTCTGCGTGGGCGCGGCGCTGGCCCGGCTCGAAGCGCGCGTCTTCCTGGAAGAGCTGCTCGCCCGGTTCCCGGACTATGAGGCGACCGGCGAACCGGAGCTTTCGCGTTCGACGCTCGTGCGAGGCGCGACGCGTATGCCCATGGTGTGCCGGTAGCGGTGCCCACGTGAGCGGCCGGACGATCGCCGACCT
>JAUZEI010000585.1 GCA_030839105.1 Actinomycetota bacterium | reverse complement strand
CGAGCGTGTGCTCGCAGAAGATGCCGTCGGCGGAGTCGTCGGCGAACGGCAGCGGGTCCCGCAGGTCCCAGTAGAGGTCGGCGCCCATGCCCACGATGTCGAGGTTCACCCAGCCGTCGAGGTAGTGCGTGCCGCTGCCGAGATGGAGCATGAGCGGACGCTTCGCGGCGGCGACCTTTTCGGCGCGCCTTCGGGACCAGGGACGCAGAAGCTTCGTGCTCCGCAGCTTGGCGTTTTCGCGCAGGCTGTGGCTCGTCAAGCGCCGCAGCACCGCGGCACCGCGCCCGCGCGGGATGCCGTGGGTTCCGAAACCCTGCAGCTCCTCGACGTAGTCGTGCATCTCGTTGCGTTCCATCAGGCCGCACCTTCTCGTTCGATGGCCAGGCCATCGCGCGCCGCGTCGAAATCCGGATAGCCGGACAGCCATTCGCGCCGGCGCTTCCAGGTCGGGGCCCAGGCCCGTTCGGTGCGGCCGCCCGAGCGCAGCTCGCCCGCCCGGGCCGCGGCGCCACGGAACCAGACGCCGAACGAGTACATGAACACTCCCAATCGTCGCGCGGCCGGTCGCCACCGTTGTTGCATGATCGTCACCCGAGCCTTCGACATGAGCACGAGTCGGTCGGCACGCACCGTGGTCGAAGCGCTGAGGACGTGCATGATCGTCGCGTCGGGAGTGATCATCGGCGTGTAGCCGAGGTCGATGGCCCGAGCGCTCAGGTCGAAATCTTCCCCGAACATGAAATAGCGGGGATCGAAGCCGTTGAGCTCGTCCCACAACGTCCGGCGGACGAGCAGCAGGCAGCCGGTCACGACGCCGACCTTGCGCACGGAGTCGCGTTGCCACGAGCCGAGCGACTCGGGGTCGAAGAAGCCGTTCTTCTTGAAGATCGCCGAGAGGCCGGTCGCGAAGCACGTGACGCTCCAGAGCGTGAACGCGCCCCAGCACGACGACGGGTCGAGTCCCCCGCCGGGTTTCGTCGTGCGGCCGCCGACGAGACCCGCTTCGGGATGGGCGCGCTCGAACTCGACCATGCGTTCGAGCAGACCGGCCGGGACTTCGGTGTCGGGGTTGAGGAGGAGTACATACTCGCCATCGGACGCACGCGCCGCGATGTTGCTCGCGCGGCCGAATCCGATGTTCTCGTCGAGGGCGATGAGACGCGCCTGCGGGTACTCGCTCGCGATGGCCTCTGCCGACCCGTCGGTCGACGCGTTGTCGACGACGACGACTTCGAACGGCACACCCTGCGCCTGCGAGTACAGCGACTCGATGCATGCGAGCGTGAGGTCACGCGTGCAGTAGGACACGACAAGCACCGAGACCTGGAATTCGTGACCGTCGACGGGACCCATGAGGCTCAGTCCGTGGCCGCGACGTCGCGCGCCGAGTCGTCGCGATCCCATTGCCGGAGATCGCCGAAACGAAACTTCCACCAACCGCGGATCTGCGCGGCCACGTACACCGCCGTATACAAGGCGAGTGCCGGCCATGCCTTCGGATCACGCACGAGCGCGCCCGCGCCGGCGGCCCGGCGCCGGTTCGCGCCGTCGGCATGCCGCGCTTGATCGGCGTACTTCGCCCGGTACTCGAAGTTGCCCGCGGCGGCGCGTCCCTTGATGCGCAACAGACCGCGCAACGTGAGCGGTGCCCGATCGACGAACTCGGCGTCGCGCACCGAGACCCGTTCGGAAGGGTCGAAGAGACTGTGGATGAACATGTCGTCGGCGACGATGTCGGGGAAGCGACCGAACCGGGCGCGACCGGCTTCGGAGACGGCATAGACACCGGAGCCGATGTGCGCGTCGGTGACGTAGTGCAGCTTCGACCACGTCTCATAGAAGGCGCGTACCCGCCACGGCCGGCCCTCGAGATCGAGCTCCATGCGCGGCGCGGCGGCCAGCGTGTCGCCCACGCGCAGCGCCGCAACGACCTTGCGGATCGCGCCGATTCCCACCTGCACGTCGGCGTCGACGTAGAAGCGAGGAAACGCCGTCACTGCGTGGTCGCCGGTGTTGAGCGCGAGCGGCTTCGAACCCCGTGCGATCTCGACCACCTGCACCGCAGGATCGACGGCCCGGGCCCGTTCCGCCGTGCGATCGCGACACCCGTTCGCGACCACCACGATCTCGAGCTCACCTTCGTCGGCGCCCGTGAGCAGCGTCGTGAGACACGCACCGATCATCTGCTCTTCGTTGTGCGCGGGGATCACGATCGACGCGATCGGCGGTCGGCTCACGACGCGGTCCGGCCGCCGGCCCCGGCCGGCGCCCGTCGGGTGAAGTGCAGCGCGCCCCCCGCGAAACGGCGCGCACCGAGCCGCGCGGCCTCCGTCCATTCGACCCGCCGCGCCACGCGCTGGTCGACCGTCGTCCGGTACAGCGCGTCGAGATCGGCGGCGAGAGGAGCGAGCGCGTAACGCCGTTCGATCGTGTCGAGCGAGAAGCGCCCGAGCTCGGCCCGCAGATCCGGGCTCGCCACCAGCCGTCGGAGCTGGTGCACCAGCGGCTCGGGTGAGAGGTCGCCGTCGCCGAGCCCGTAGTACCCCTGCCAGAAGAACATCTTCGCCGTGCTCGGCTCGAAGACATCCGAAAACCCTTGTTCGCCGAGCACGATGCACGGCTTCCCGAACGCCATGCCCCGGAGGATCGATCCACCCATCCCGATCATCACGTCGGCGGCCGCGTACGCGGGCCGGGGATCGATGAGCGCGCCGGTCAGGATCACCGCGTTGCGACCGAGGCGCGCGTTGACCGCGTCGGCG
>JAUZEI010000580.1 GCA_030839105.1 Actinomycetota bacterium | reverse complement strand
TACGACGCGCTCGCTCGCGAGCTTGGGGCCGAATGGCACGCGCGCCAGATTGCCCGCTCTGGGACGGTTATGCGACCTGTCGGCTACGGCTCGAAGTGCCGACCGATCTCGGTGAGATCGAACGCATCGGCCCCACGCCACGCACTCGGCCTGCTCGAGCTCGCTCTCGACGACGATGCGCCACCGGTTCCCGCACGCGCAGCCGACTTCGTATTCGTGACGCACGTCAGCGACTGGCTGCGCTACCGAGGTCCAGTGTCCCCTGAGAGTTGGCGCGCCTGATCTCGTCCACGATTGAGGACTCGCGTCCGCATTCCTCGCAGACGTAGGGCCACTCCTCGGCCATCGGAGCATGCGGTGCGGTTGGTGTCCCGACCGCGACGGATCCCGATGCGGCGGCGGGCCCCGTGCCGCGACCGTTGCGGGCGGCAACGCCGAAGGTGTAGGACGCGGCGTTTGTCAGGCCGGTGACCGTCTCGGCTGTCGCTGTCGAGTTGAACACTCGCGCGGCCTGAGCCGTACCAGCGAGGAAAGGCGTCACGACATAGCTCGTGATCGGTGAGCCATTTGCGGCGCGGTGGGCACGTAGCTCCGCGATGGTAGTGGAGTCGAGGTCGACGGCGCGTCCCTTCCCGGTCTTGGTCCGGTTCGCGATCACGATCTTGTGATCCACGAGCGTAATCGTCTGTCGGATGGAGAGACGGCCCCGCTCGAGGTCGAGGTCGCGGCAGCGCAGGCCCAACACTTCGCCTCGACGCATCCCGTGGTCGCCTCGGGTCAGCCGATCCGTCGCCACACGAACACGGTGTTCCACTCGAATGCATGCCGTTCCATCCTGAAGCCCTGGGGCTGAAGCACGCCGGCCATTGTCTGGACGCCCGAATCTGGCAGTGGGCCGCTGGTGAATACGAATACGCGATCCGCGTCGCGTACCCAGCTTCGAATCTCGGCGGGTGTCCCGGGTGTGACAGCCCACCCACCGATGATGTGGATTCGTGGATCCCGAAACACCGGTGCAAAGCCCACCTGGTGTTTTGGGGTCGGCACGAGGCTCACCGGTGTGGTTGCACTGTCGGCGAACGAGAAGGTGCTTGTACTGGTGACGATGACGACGTCGCCGGGTCGGATCGAGGTCTCGACGTATCGGGTAGCCGACTGGGAACCGGGGAACGGAGCCGGAGGTGCGGGTTTGTAGCCGACAAACACGATCGCCGCCGCGGTTGCCAAGGCGATCGCGTCGAATGCGAGTCGAGCCGTGTCGAGGCTTGCACTCACGAGACGAACGCGGTGTGCAACCTCGGCAAGGCCCAATGCCATCGCAGGAATGAGCCAGAGCGTGTGCCGGCCTCCGGCGCTGACCATAGCGTTGGTGGGGCCGAACGGGAATACGTGCAAGAAGCTGCCCACAAATGCGATCGTCACCAAGAGCAGGAGGTAGCGGGCTGCAATGCTCTGCGAACGGCGACGCCCTGTTGTCGCGGCGGCGACTAAACCCGCGATCGCGAGTAGCCCGAAAAGCGTCAGCCAGCCGCCCGAACCACCGGGAAAGACTTGTGCAACCCGGCGGAGGTGCGTCAGGGACTCCTGGGCAAGGGTGATCGGATTCCAGGAGAAGTTCATGTGGGCGTCGAAGGTACGGCCCCCCAAGACTTTTTCGATCCCGGCCAGGTCGGCTTTCTTCTCCGCGATGGCCAGGTACACGAGCTGTGCGATCGCTTGGACGCCGACCGCGCCGACACGGACGAGCCGGTCCGAACTCGGGTGCAAGACCAGTACTACTGCTGCTCCGGCTACGGCCACCATTGTGTATGTGCTGAACGTTCCGATCGCTACCGAGCACACGGTCCAGGCCACCGCGAGCTGCCAACGCCAGGTGTGCCGGGCGAGGTACGGAAGCGCGATCAGCAGGAGGAGCACCCATACGGTGTCGAATGTGTAGCCCTTCACTCGTCCCGAGTAGAGGATGTGAACGCGTGCCACTACGAGGACTGCGCTGACGATCGCCGCAATCGATCGCTCGTAGCCAAACCTGCGCAACGCCACGTATAGGAGAGAGGGTGCGACAACCCCTGCGACGAGTGAGGGTATGCCGAGATCGCGCAGCTGGCCACCACCGAATCGGTGGACGATCATCAACAGGCCGGTGAACCCTGGAGTGCCAGAACCGTCCGTCACGAGCGAGGTCAGCCGTCCGTGAATAGCGCCGGCGGCGACCCACGAATCGTCGAACCACAGACCGTCGAACGGCAGGCTGCCCCTGCGCGCGGCGTAAGAGGTCAGCATGAGCGCGACGATCGCAACGACGTCGAACGCTCGCCGAAGGCCCACCGGTATTCGGAGCAGTGTCTTCGACATTTCCGCAAACTCCCACGGAAGCCTCGAAAAGATCCAACTCCCAGCCGAGGTGTGAGATGGCCCGACCTTCCAGTCACGAATCGTCCCGCGCCGAAGTTATGCCTGCCAATCGGATAACCGCCTGAACCTGCTCGCTCGTTCGTCGCGCGGTGTCACGGTGACTGTCGTCGCGGCGCGGTGGATCCGGCCGCGCTCGTCAGCAGCCGACCGGGATACGGAGGAGATGGGAGATGATCCAATCGCTCTCACGTCCGCGGCAATGCCGGGCCGAACGATTGCAGTCGGAACTCACCGACCCTGAGTTTGTGGCACTCACACGCGGTCGATGCCGCTCGACGGGCTGAAGAAACCGGCCCTGGCCCGAAGCTTCAGCGGCCGTCACACGCAAGCGGACGTGCGGGCGCACTCGCCGACTCCGTTCCGTTGCCCCCGAGCGTTGACCCGGACTCATCACCGGCCGGGATCGCCAAGCGCGTGCTCTACTGCCGTAGGGACTATCGGGGGCATCATGAAGGGCGCCGCTGCGCGCGCGGCGTACACGACACTTGCGCTGACACTCGCAGTCGGCGCGTGTGGCAGCCATTCCCCGCAACGCCACGTGCTGACGGGCCACGTAGCGGTCACGTCGGTCAACTTGGCGCTACTCGGCGTCGCGGGTGCGGCGAGATTGAACGGAGCGACACCACTCGTGAACGGTGCTGCCTGTCCCTCGGTGTCAGATCTGGGCGTCGCTCATGGAGCCGAGGTTCTCGTGAAGGACGACGGGCGCCTTTCTCGCAACCGGCGTCCTTGGTGATGGCGTGATCGGCTAATTGCACGACCTCGACCTCCTCGGGCACCCCGCATTGCGTCTTCCCCTTTTCGATCCTCGCGGTGCCGAAGGCGAGTATCTACCCTGTCAGTCTCGAGAACCAGGGCGACCGCCATTATTCCTTTTCCGACTTGCAGTCGAAGGAGTGGAACCTCGAACTCCAGGTGGGGA
>JAUZEI010000577.1 GCA_030839105.1 Actinomycetota bacterium | reverse complement strand
ATCGTCGCAACGTGCGCGTTGCGCTGCTTTGTCCTCGGGTTGACCACAGGCCGATGGTCGTGGACGTTCTTCATGGTGCTCGGCGCGACCAACGCCGCCCTCGTGATTTGGAAGGCTCGGCGGCAGGCCGGGAGGCCTCCGCCATGAGCACAGGTCGCCGTTGCATCGGCGCGCCCTACTGGTGATCGGGTAACTCGTCGCGTCGGGCATCATGGCGTCGGGCATCATGGCGTCGGGCATCACGGCGTCGATGGGCCAAGGCGAAGGCGATGCTGGCGAGCGGAACACTGCCGAACACGCGAAGTACGGAAACGCCATAACTGCGGCTCTGCGCTCGCCGCGCTGGCGCGCGATCAGGCAATCTGTGCGGGTCTTCGGTGACCCAAGGCTCGAGAAAGTATCCGTTCTGGTCAGGGAAGGATGAGTCCTGATGAGTCAACTACGAGCTTTTGATCACGTCGGTATCACCGTCGCCGACCTTGATGCCGCTGCGGCGTTCTTCGTCGGTCTGGGGCTAGAAGTCGAGGGGAGGACGTTCGTTGAAGGCGAATTCATAGACACCGTCTGTGGCATTCCTGACTCCCGCACCGAGATCGTCATGCTTCGCCCGCCTGGTGGCGGCACGATGCTGGAGTTGTCGAGCTTCGTTCGGCCTGATCACGATCCGGGGTCACCGACCGCCATGGCCAACGAACTCGGATTGCGGAGCGTCGCGTTCGAAGTGGATGACCTTCAAGCTGAGGTTGATCGCCTTGTCGGCGACGGCTACGGCCTCGTCGGCGGTGTCGGTCGATACGAGAACGCCTGGCTCATGGCCTACATACGCGGTCCGGAAGGAATCATCGTGGCCCTGGCCGAGCGCCTCGGCTGAGCGGCACGACTGCCGATTGCGGCACCCGTGACTTACGAGGGTGCCGCATCGGCGCGTGCGCCGACTTCCACTCCGCGGTCTTCAGCTTCAACAATCGCCTGTGGTGCCTCGTCGTCGAGTCCGATGCCGAGCTCGAGTGGGCCGAGTGCGTCGCGTGTGGGCGGTCCGGACGTTCGCGTCGTGTTGGTTTCGTGCTTCAGGCAATCCGCCGATAGACGAGCAAGAAGCCGCTCTTATGAACGCGGACATACCAGTGGTGACCGGCGCGCACGCGATTGGCCGCGGTGGGGCCGAAGGCAAAGTGGATCCAGTAATCCGGCCGGTAGTAGTCCGCCCACCACCCGAGCTGGCCCTTTCGGAGGTATGGCAATGCGGCGCGGTCGAGTAGTCCGAGCCAGTCAACGATGCGCCGGTCGCTGGCCCACCCGATCGTTCCGATTTCGGTGAACATGACCGTGCTCGACTTGGGTGTGTGTGCTCGGAGCCACGCGGCGAGCGGGAAATAGTCGTCTCGTACTGGGTTGGAGCGTGGCGTTTGGATGACCCCGATCGTCGTCAGCGCCATGACCGTGAACGCTGCGACACCTATCCGGGTTGATCGGGATCTGATTGCGTGCAATAGCGCGTCGACTCCCACCGCGGCGAAGACGAGCTCGATCCAAACGAATGGCGCGTAGTACCAGAGGTAGGGAGGAAGGTTGTACATGACGCCGTAGAAGAGTGCGAGTGCTGTTCCTGCAGCGATCAACGGAACAAACAGTTGCCAGCCGTTCCTATCGCGGAGGCGAGAGACGAGGCCGACAATTGCAAGACCTAGGAGCACGTAGAAGAACGTTCTCAGCGCGTCTGGACTTCCGCGGCCGTTCTTCCATAACTCCCGCGCGCCTCTAAGAAAGACCCAGCCATGGCCGAAAAGCCCGCTCTGGCGCTGAGCGATCTTGGCGGCGAACGTACTTGGGATGACATGGCCGACGACCAGGGAAGCGAAGGCAAACCAGCAAACGAGCGGCGTTACGAACGCGAGGGCCAGCAGGCCTGACTGTTTTCGCGTCGGGCGTCGCGAACGGTCAGCGACGAGCACCGCGGCAGCGATCGCGACCGTGAAGACCAACCCTTCGGGTCGCGTGAGCACGACCGCTGCGAAACAGAGGCCGGTCAGAAGTACCCGGCGTTCCAACGCAGCCAGGAAGGATGCCGCGACCAAGAAAAGATACAGCGACGCGTCCATCCCGCGCACGGCTCCGAGTGCGGGTGCCGACCCCACAAGGGCTGCCACCGCGAGTGCACCGATTCTGAAGCCGAAGCGTCGGAGCGCGGCGCCGGTCAAGAAAGCCGCTCCCGCGGACGTCAGAACGAAGAGCGCCGTAGCGGCGCCGGTCGTGCTGATGCCCAATCGTGTCGCCGTTGCCAGCAAGAGCACGTATAACGGAGAGGTGATTGCGTTGGCATCAGGCACACCCGGGTTAAAACGCCAGCCTTGGCCATGGGCGAGATTCCGCGCATAGCGAAAGAAGATGTAAGGGTCGTCTTGTACGGGGTTGTGCTGGAGCAGTACGACGAGCAGGACCGGAACGAGCGATACCACTGCGAGGATCCACGTGCTTGACAAGCGCCGTTCCAAGCGCATTGTGACCATGGCCCAGCCCTTCCCGTCTACGAGTTGAGGTTGCAGGCCCCCTGACGTGGCACCTTCGGTTGTAGGTCGCAGTCGTACTCGTCTCCTGCCATGACGGAGGAAGCGTGACGCGCCGTCTGCGCGCCGTCAATCGGGCGTTCCGGGATCCGCTTTCAGGTGAAGAATGGTGCGCGCATCAACTGAGCCGAAGCAATGCGCTGCAGTGTGGGCAGTCGCAAATGAGGACGGCGTTCGCTCAAGTCGAGATCGTCGGCTTGCGCTCGTTGGGCACAGCCGAGTCTTCATGCCCACACTCACCTCATCGACCTTGATGTCCCACACCCCGTGGGGGCCTTCGTCGCCGTTCAACAGTTCCCTATTGCCGCGCGATCATCCGGACGCTCGTCGGGAAGGCGGGAGACGATCTCGTCTCCGAGAGTCCGGCGCGCGGAGTGCTCCGCGAAGGCAACTGGCGACGCGACGTTTTCGACGAAGCGGCGACGTCAGTGGGTCTCAAGGGACTTCGGCCCCACGCCCTGAGGCACACGGCGGCGAGCCTCGCAATCTCCGCGGGCGCGCATGACGTCGCAGTCGCGCGCCTGCTCGATCACTCGTTTCCGTCCGTTACCTTGAGCGTCTACAGCCACCTTTTCCCGAACGATCTCGACGACGGGGCGGCTCGAACGCTGCGGATGAGTTTTCGTGGGACTGACCGCAGGCGGAACGTGGTGGCGCCCGAGACCCAAAGACTCCGCCGTACGGTCTGACCTGCCGGTTCGCGGTGGGCCTGGGAGGTATCGAACCTCCGACCGAGGGATTATGAGTCCCCTGCTCTGACCACTGAGCTACAGGCCCCGAAAACATTCGCTCTAGCAACGCTTTTTCGCTGCCGTGCGCACCGTAGCCGTTCGCGCTACGTACACGGTGACGGTCGCGGGGAGCGACCGCGACGCGCGAGGCTTCTGCGGAACACGGACGACCAGTACTCAAGCCCGAGCCGGCTACAGGGTGATCTGGTTGCGCAGCCGATCGAGGCATCGACCCGGCGCATTCGCTTCACGAACCGGCGACCGTTCTTCGCATGGTGGGCGAAGGAGTACGACGCGCCGAATCCGTTCGACCGTGCCGACTCCCCCGGCGACCCTGCCGCGACACCGATACCGGTCATCGGCCTCGACGACGTTCGGCGACTTCTCGCGACCGGGCTCTGTGTTTGCGTTACTAGTAACTCTGCTGTTCAGGGCGGCGTTGTGGAGCGAGTTTGTTTGTTAGGAGTGACCGCCTTGATGAGGCGTATGCGAACGCGGGCGCTTCTGAGAGAGACGCACTGTGAATTCCGTGAAGTCAGGGTTCACGTCCCGACGCGACTGCGTGTCATTTGACGCACTCGCAGCTACGCACCCGCCACCGACGTGTGACCGGTCCATAGAGCAGACCAGGCGATGGTGTTGGGGCGCGTCCGGCGATCGCGATCGACAACGCGTCCTGACGATCAGTCTCGCGACTTCGTCGTCGCCAACTCGGGAGAGCGGAAGGCTCCGGTGATGACCGGGCCCGATCGTTCCGTCTGGCTTGTAAAGATTTCCTTGCCAGCACTTGTACCGCCGAGTAGAACCGGATCGGTCGGCCCCTGCGGGGCTTTGCGGGACCGCCGACCTCAGGGGAGGGTCTTTTCGTCGCGCAACAGCGCGATCGGGGAGCCCCTTGGCGGAGAGAGGTTCACATTGAGGATGCGACGACTATTGACCGCGCTTATTGCCGTCATCTCAGCGGGAGGTGGCATCGCTCTGGCGACGGCACCAGCCGCCCACGCAGCCACGCCCGGGAACTTCGCGGCTACCGGACACGACATGGATTTTCACTGTTCGGGCGGAAGTACCGACGAGTGTAACTACATGCGGATCGTCCTGAACAAGGTGAGGAACGGCTCGACCAAGCCGATTCTCGCGCTCGACCAGGGCAGTGAGGTTCCCACGGCAGTGACGGACATCGGCGGCGAGCCGGCGGTCACGACCGTGGACCCGACGAGCCCCGCGTTCGCCACGACGAAGTTCGTCGGCGCAGGCAACGTACCGTTGTGGTCGGCGATCATCACGGCTTCGGATTCGTCCTGCGGCGGATGTGACAACACCCCGGCCGGGGAAGCCAAAATCAATGCCCGGAAGGCCGACTTCGCGACCTTCTTGGACAACGGTGGCGGCATCCTCGCGCTGACCGGTGCGGACAACTTCGCCACCTACTACGACTTCATGTCCCTGCCGAACTTGGGCGGTGCGCCAGTCTCAGCGCCGTTCACGGTCACGGCCGCGGGTGCGGCCCAAGGCGTCACCACCGCGATGGCGAACTGCTGCGCGACACACAGCAGCTTCAAGGTGCCGCCGTCCCCGCCGTGGACGATCCTCGAAACGGACAGTGCCAAGCTGGCTGAAACCATCCAATGCAACGGTTGTGGAAGCTCGGTCATCGGCGGTGGTGGCGGGCACGCCCCGAACATCTTCGAGCTGGACGTGAAGCGATGCACCACGATCCACATCGGGTACAACTACTTCCCGGTGGGGACGGTCATTCATTGGCGCGTCAACCAGACGGGCCGGGGCACGCTCGCGACGGGGTCCTACACGACGGTCGCGCCCACCGGGAAGACGATGCACTTCGCGGATCTCACGCGCTCGCTCAGTCTGAAGTCGGGCTTGCACACCCACATCTACTTCAGGTGGACCATCAGCGGAGTGATCACGAAGTACGTGCTGACCCGCGGTCCTGCTTGTTCCTGAATCTGTGGGCGCCTAGGAGAGGGGTGCGAGGCTTCACACGCACATCTTCCATCTTCAACCGGGGAATCAGGCGAGTGACGACGCCTACGTCGTAACCCACCCGAGCTGTTAACCCCGAACAGCAGCGCAAGGATGACGGCCCCCGTTTCGACGGGGGCCGCCATCGTTGGCTTCCGGCGGATCATCGGGCGTGGTTCGCGTTGGATGTCGTCGGGCGAGCTCGACGTGTCGGCCGTTCGTGGCCCGCCTGTCAGGGTACGGACCCGCACCGGCGCGACATCTCCTCGGTAGACCATGTTGCTCCGCCAAGCAGCGGATCGAGCCGTCGTTCTTTTGCGCGCCTCGCTAAAGCCGGTGTAGACGATCGTTCGCTAAGAAGCTGTCATCTGCGATCGGAACCGCTTTGCGTCGAACTGTTCGAGCCGGCCTGACACTCTTGCTGATTGTCGCAACGACCGTCATAGCCCATGCGTATGCCGCCGAGGCTGCGGCAAACCCGTGGCCGCACACGGCCGTCAATGGGTTCTCAACCCTGAACGGCAAAGGCTTCTGGCTCGTCTACGGCGACGGCTCGGTGACTGCTGTTGGCAACGCTTCGCTGCACGGTGATGCGTCGAGCCTCGCGCTTGCGCGGCCCGTGGTCGGTGGGTCAGTCGCGCCGAGCGGGACCGGATACTGGCTCGTCGCAAGTGACGGTGGCATTTTCACCTACGGCGCCGCCCGCTTTTACGGAAGCATGGGCGCAGCGCACCTCAACCAACCCGTGTTCTCCATGGCGCCAACGAAATCCGGGAAGGGCTACTGGCTCGTCGCGCGTGACGGTGGCATCTTCACCTTCGGCGACGGTCATTTCTATGGATCTACGGGCGCGATCAAACTCAACCAACCAATCGACGGCATCAGCACCAGCCCAACCGGCAAGGGCTACCGCCTCGTCGCCCATGACGGCGGCATCTTCAGCTTCGGGGACGCACCGTTTTTCGGCAGCCTTCCGGGCATCGGCGCGAACGTCACCGATGTCGTTGGCACCGCGTCGAGTCCGACCAACAAGGGCTACTGGATCGCAGAAGCAGACGGAGCCGTTCACGCTTTCGGCGACGCCCACAACTTCGGAAACTACGCGCCATCGTTCTGCGACCCCGTAAGCGGCATTTTCTCGAACCCGAAAGCGCAGGGCTACCGCCTCGTCCTGCGATCGGGCGCGACCATCCCATTCGGAACCGCGCCCGGCGGAAGCACACCCACCGGAAACCCGGTCGCGTGTCCGGCACCCCCGCCTCCCCCGCCCCCGCCGCCGCCGCCGAACTGCACGCCGGGCTATAGCCCATGTATCCCGCCTGGCCCTGACGTCGATTGCGCAGGCGGTTCAGGCAACGGACCCAGGTATGTGCAAGGACCCGTACGCGTCACCGGTCCAGACATCTACGGTCTCGATAGCGATGGCAACGGAGTCGGATGTGAGTGACAACGGGACTACGTGAAGGGACCGTCCCATCCTTTGATGCGCATCCGGTACACCCAATGATCCGCACCGTCCGCCGCAGACCTCGAATGGTCTATCCGATCATGAGTCCCTGCTCTGACCACTGAGCTACAGGCCCGCGAGGTGAGAGCGTGCGCGGCCCGGCTCCGTGGTACCGAGCCAAGCGGCGGGGACCCACGCGCCGCCGCACAACAGCAACGCACCGACCAACGCGAGCTTGGGTCCCCAACCGAGACGCGCCATGCCCGCGAGTCGCCAGAACGCGCCGTCGGCCGCGACCACCGCGACCAGGGCCGCGATCGAGGCGACCCGCGCGCCGCGGCTGCGCGGGCCGAGCAGACCGAACCCGATCCAGCTCAGCGCGCCCGACACCGGAACGAGATACCACAGCACGGTAAGGCGTCCGGCCGAGAGCGCGGGCACATGCTTGCCGAGTGCGGCGAGCACGTCGACGAGCGCGTGCCCGCGTAGACCACTGCCCGCCCCCCGCGCGATCCAGTGCACGAACGCGGACGCGACGAGTGCCGCGCCGCCGAGAAGGTAACAGCCGTCGGCGATGAGTGCCCGTCGACGCGCGCCCTCACCCATGCGGTACGGAGCTCGCGGCCGAGGAACTCCCGGAGTTTCCGCCCCCGTTTTGCGCAACCGTGGAAGGGGTGACCAGAACGCTGGTGCCGGTCCCGTTGCCGCTCACGCCGATGCCGCCGCCGATGGTGACGCCGCTGACGGCCGTCGAGTTCGGTCCGGAACCCGGGAGGGTCGACGGAAGCACAAAGGTCCCTCGGGTCGCAGAGCCCGAACACACTTTTTCGGTAGCCGTCGACGTGCACGTCTCTGCCGGGTTCGTCGCGACGGCCGTCGGTGTCGGACCGACCAGCGTCCCGCCCGACGAACTCGACGAGTACCGCGAGCTGCATTCCGATCCGAGGAGCGTGTAGGAGCACGACGACGAGCCGCGGTCCTTCTTGGCTTCGGCGGGCGCGTTCGCGGCATCCCAAATCGTCACGGTGACGGGGCCGGTGTCGGTGAGTGTGTAGAGCTGTGCCTGCAACACGACCTTGTAGGTGCCGTCGGCCGGCAGCGTCAATGCGTGTCCGGAGAGCAGATTGCCGGCGTCGACGATCTCCGATCCGTCGGGCGCGAACACGCGCGCGCTTGCGAACGAGTCCTGGTAGTCGGAGGCCGTCGATTGCGATCCCGATGCCGCCTGCGACTTCGCCAGCCCGAGCAGCTGCTCGCCCCGGTGACCGTCGAACGAGAGCACGCGCCCGCCGTAGGTCGGCTTCGAGAAGCTCAGGACCACGGGCTGCCCGAGCGCGAGCGCGCCGTCGAAGGGAATCCGGTCGGGCACGTTCAGCATCGCGTAGACCGAGCGCCGATCGAGCTGCGAGATCGTTTGGTTGATGACGTCGAGGACGGTGTCGACCGGGCTCACGAACCAACGGCCATCCCGCTGGACGACGGTGAACTGCGCACTCGGGTCGGCCCCCCTGAGCGGAAAGGCCAGCAGCGAGAAGTAGGTCAACGAGCTGCCGACGCCGCACGTGACCGGATACTGGAACTGGGGATTGGTCGCGTCGTCGCTGCTGGCCTTGTAGCAGCCCCCGTCGAGCGACCACGTGCCGTTGTTCGTGGTGCCCGACGCCGTCAGCCGCACCTTCGCCGTGTCACCGCTGACCTGCGATGTCGTCTTCATGGATCCGATTGTGAAGGCCGGCGTCGGCGACGTCGTGCCACCCTCCTGACACGGATTGTCCGACGTCCCACATGACTTGCTCCTTGCGATCAGCTCGGTGAACGCCGCCCGGTAGTCGTAGAACGGGATCTCGCTCGGGTCGACCATTGTCATCAGCTTCGACCAGTCCTCGGCCTGCTACGCGCGCATCGAGTCTTGCACCGCGGCATCGGGTGAGTCGGCGCCGAGCGTCGACACG
>JAUZEI010000566.1 GCA_030839105.1 Actinomycetota bacterium | reverse complement strand
GTGACGGGATGACGGACCGTCTCGTAGTGCTGGGTGGCCTCGATCTCGAGGCCCGACGCGAGTTCATCGCGACCGCCAGTGGTGCGATCGACAAGGCCGCGGGAAACACCGTCGGGCCGGTCGGTCTCGACTGCGCGGAAGTCGAATCGCTCGATGACGGAACGCTCGGGATGCTCGTGTTGATCGCGCGCCAGGCGCAACGCCGGGGGGCGCGCATCAGTCTCGAGCGCGCGTCGGACCGCTTGCGCGCCGATCTCGACGCCGCCGGCGTCAGCCACTTCTTCGACTGAACACCGGGCGATACCGGCATAGCCGCGTCGAGTTGTACTCGCGGAGCTACCTCTCCTTGCGGTAGCTCCAGCCGCGGAAGAACCGGGTGCGGAGCCAGTAACGGCCGCCGCTGTACGGAAGCTGGGTGACGACCTTGCCCGCGGGCGTCCTGAAGTAGTTCGTGCAACCGGCCGTCCATACCGTGCCCTCCATCGCGGCCTGGATGCGTCGGTTGTACCGATCCATCACCCGCCGCCGGACGTCGAGCGATCTGATGCCCCGCCGTGTCATGGTCCGCAGTGCGCTCATCACGTAGTGCGCCTGCGCCTCGTGGATGAAGATGATCGAGTTCACGCCGTTGGTGTTCGGGCCGTAGAGCAGAAAGAGATTCGGATAGCCCGACACGGTGAGGCCGAGGTACGCCTCGGCGCCTGCGCGCCAGTCGTCGTGCAGGCGCCGACCGCCGGTGCCGTAGAAGTCGACGGCCGTGAGGTACTCGTTCGCGCGAAAGCCCGTGCCGAAGACGATGGTGTCGACCGCGTGCTCCTCACCGTCGGCGGTGCGAACGCCGGCTTCGGTGATCTCGGTGATCGCCTCGGTCACGAGCCGAACGTTCGGGCGCGTCAGCGTCGGAAACCATTCGCGTGAGATCAGCGGTCGCTTGCAACCGACCGGGTAGTCGGGAGTGAGCTTCGCCCGCAGGTCGGGATCGGTGATCTTGCGCTCGAGATACGACTGCGCGAGCGCGGTCATGTTCACGGTCTGTTCGGCACCTGCCTTGAAGTTCGCGCGCTCGTACGTCCACCAGATCTTCCAACGCGCGATGCGCGCCGCGCCGGGAACGCGCGCGAACCGGCGTTGCTCCTCGGGTGTGTACGGACGATCGAGTCGTGGGGTAATCCAGATCGGCGAGCGTTGGAACACCGTGACGTGCTCGACGGTCGGCGCGATCGCGGGGACGTACTGAATCGCGCTCGCGCCGGTCCCGATCGACGCGACCCGCTCTCCTTCCAGCGATTTGCTGTGATCCCAGCGCGACGAGTGGAACATCCGGCCCCGGAACCGATCGGCGCCCGGGATGGCGGGAACGACGGGGATGTTGAGCATTCCGAGCCCGCTCACCACGACGTCGGCGGAGATCTCCTCGCCCGCGCTCGTGAGCAATCGCCACTGCCGATCGGCGTCGTTCCACCGCGCCTCGCTGATGTCGACGCCGGTGCGGAGATGCGGTCGCAGGCCGTACTGGTCGGTGCAGCGCTCGAGGTACGCGAGGATCTCGGGCTGGCTGGCGTAGGTGCGACTCCACCAAGGGTTGAGCTCGAACGAGAACGAGTACAGGTGCGACGGCACGTCGCACGCCGCGCCCGGATACGTGTTGGCTCGCCAGGTGCCGCCCACGCCGTCGGACTTCTCGTAGATCGTGAAGTCGTAACCGGCGCGCTTCAGGCGGATGCCCATCGCGAGGCCGCCCGCGCCGGCGCCAATGATCGCGACCGTCGGCTTGCGGTGTGCTTCACGCATGCGCAGACCCTAACGAAAACCGAACGCCGGCTATCCGAGTGCGAAGCGGGGCTCCGGACGCCCCGTCGCGCCCAGACCATCTACCGCGAGCAGCCAGCCGGATTGGTTCGCAGGCTCACTCCCGTCGCCGAGATCGAACGCGATCGACGTGACGAAGAGCCGGTCGAGCGCGGGTCCTCCGAACGCGACGTCGCTCGGGTTCGGCACGGGCATGTCGACGACGCGGTCGAGTCCGGCCCCCGTGAACCGCGCAACCCGGCCGCTCCGCAACACGCAGCTCCATACGCCGTCGTCGGAGTCGGCGGTTGCGCCGTCGGGCGCGCCGTTCAACGCCGCGTGGTCGGCGAACACGCGGCGGGCGCCGACCGTACCGGCGCGGCCGTCGTACGGATACGCATATGCGACGCCGGCCGGTGTGTCACCGAGAACCAACGTCGATTGGCCGTCGACGTCGACGACCACCGGACCATTGGTGTTTCCGATTTCGTCGTCGAGCAGTCGCCATCCTTCAGTCGCGGAGTACCACCAAGCCCCTCCGGGAGCAGTCGCGATATTGAGGGTGCCGGTCACGAGATTGCCGGATCCGTCGGCGTTGGCGTCGTTGGCCCGGCCGAGCATGCCGGCCGGGTACTCCGCAAGCCGCTCCCAAGTACCCGCATCGGGATCAACGACATACAGACCGTCATCGAGGCACGCGACCACTTCATGACCCTCGGTGAGTACCAGACCCGCGGGCATGCTCGGGAGTTGCACCGTCTGCAGGGGCGGCTCCGCGTTTTCCAGCCAGTGCAGTCGCTGCGTCGCGCAGTCGACGCAGTAGAGCCGTCCGCGACGATCGTCGAAGCGGAGGCTCTCACCCCACGAGAGGGTGAAGTCGCCGACGCGGGACATCGTGATCACCGCCGGAGTATTGCATCCGTACCATGTGTCGCTCACGCTGCGCCGCCGGTTCGGTGTTTCGGTTGCGCTCGCCTCGCATTCGGGCGACTCCGCTGCCGCCCATTCGCGCTTGTGGTCGACACCGCTTGGTGGGACTCGGCTCATAAGCTCCGGTCGTGGACGATCCGGGGGATGCGAACCGCTCCTCGACCGCT
>JAUZEI010000555.1 GCA_030839105.1 Actinomycetota bacterium | reverse complement strand
ACCGGGCGCGGTGCGAGTGGTGAACACGAACTCGTACCGGCCCGCGCCCATCGACCCCGCCGAGGCCGTCGCACTCGCGATCGAGATGGAGGGCCCCGAGAGCGTCGCGGCTGTCTTCTTGGAGCCGGTGCAGAACTCCGGTGGCTGCTTTCCTCCCACCGATGGCTATTTCCAGCGCGTCCGCGAGATCTGTGACGAGACCGGCGTGTTGCTCGTCTCCGACGAGGTGATCTGCGCGTTCGGGCGCCTCGGGCACTGGTTCGGCTCGCAGCGCTACGAGTACCAGCCCGACATCATCACGATGGCGAAAGGCATGACCTCGGGCTACTCGCCGATCGGCGGCATGATCGTGCGGCCGCACCTCGTGGAACCGTTCCTCCGCGACCGCAAGACGTTCCTGCACGGCATCACGTTCGCCGGCCATCCCGTGAGCTGCGCCGTCGCGCTCGCCAACCTCGACGTGATGGAGAGTGAAGGTCTGCTCGAGCACGTGCGCGCGAACGAAGGCGCGTTCCGGGCGACCCTCGACAAGCTGCGCGATCTCCCGATCGTCGGCGACGTGCGCGGCGCGGGGTACTTCTACGGAATCGAACTGGTGAAGGACAAGGCGACCAAGACGACGTTCGACTCCGACGAGAGCGAGCGCCTCTTGCGTGGGTTCCTCTCCCGCGCGTTGTACGACGCAGGCCTCATCTGTCGCGCCGATGACCGCGGCGACCCCGTCATCCAGCTCGCGCCGCCGCTCATCATCGGTCAACCCGAGTTCGACTACATCGAGCAGGTCCTCCGCAAGGTCCTCACCGAAGCCTGGACACGCATCTAGCCCGTGCCACGGGCCGGAAACTCGTAATCTCGGGCCGTGCCCCGCCCCCGCCTGCCGTTCGCGACGAAGTCGGAGGTCGCCGATCCCTGGCGATTCGTCGACGACTGCTATCGCCGGCTGCTCGGTCGCCCCGCCGACCCCACCGGTCTCGAGCACTTCGTGCGCGAGATGAAGCGCGGAATGTCGGCGGCTGACGTCGTCATGGGTCTGGCCACCTCGTCGGAGTACCGCCAGCGCGTCGTCGCCTCCGCGCTGCCGCGCCGCCGGCGGCCCGACCGGTATCGCCTCGCCGTCGACCTGTCGGGCACGAGCCCGTTCCTGGCGTTCGACGTCGAGGACACGTCCGACTTCGACTGGCTCGAGGACGCGATCATCGACGACGGGTACTACGAGCACGGCGGCGTGTGGAACCTCGAACCCGACGCCGACAAACGCGTGATGGGCGAGCTGCTCGCGAGCTTGAAGCCGCGGCGTGCGCTCGAGATCGGTTGTTCGTCGGGCACCGTGTTGCAGGTTCTCTCCGACCTCGGCGTCGACGCCGAAGGCGTGGAGATCAGCCGCATGGCGTACGACCATGCCGCGCCCGAGATCCGTCCTCGGATTCATGTCGGTGACATTCTCGGCCTGGAGTTGCCGTCCGACTACGACCTGGTGTTCGGCCTCGACGTCTTCGAACACCTCAATCCCAATCGCTTGACGCGCTACTGCGAGGCGCTGCGCGCGCGCCTACGTCCGGGTGGTTGGCTGTTCGCGAACATCCCGGCCTTCGGTCGAGACGACGTGTTCGGCGAGGTGTTCCCGGTCTACGTCGCCCAATGGGAACACGACATTGCCGCGAGGCGTCCCTTTCGCACGCTCCACTGCGACGACGACGGCTATCCGGTGAACGGCCACCTCGTCTGGGCGCACACGACGTGGTGGGTCGCGCAGTTCGAGACGGCGGGATTCGTCCGCCAACCCGTCGTGGAACGCCAACTGCACGAGCGCTACGCCGACCACCTCCGGGTCACGCCCGCCCGCCGCTCGTTCTACGTCTTCCGCGCGGACGGCGCCGAGTAGAACGATTGCTCACTACCGCTCACGATGGCGCTCGTGCGCGAAATGGGTGACTATGGGTGCGGCGCCGAAATTCTTGGACGAACGGGGAGGGCCCGGTGCTTCCGAATCAGATCGCCGCAGGTGACATCGGCACGAGCTCACGCGCGAAGCAGATGCGGTCGGTGCGAGCCGACGTCGTGCATCGCCACTTCTCCTCGGTACCGCTGTTCTCGGAGTGCTCGAAGCGCGAGCTGCGGCTCCTCAGCAAGACCGCGATCGTGGAGCCGCGCGCGACCGGTGCAACGCTGGTGACCGAGGGCCAGACCGGTGCGAATGCCTTCGTGATACTCCAGGGCCGGTGCCGCGTGATCCGCAAGGGCCGCCGCGTGGCCCAGATCGACGCCGGCGGCGTCGTCGGCGAGTTGTCGTTGCTCAATCCGGCACCATGCAACGCCACCGTCATCGCCGAGACGCCGCTCGAAGTTGCGATCCTCAGGCGGCGCGACTTCCTCGCGCTGCTCGAGCACTCACCGTCGATCAGCTTCAAGCTGTTGAAGAGCCTCGCCGCCCGCGTGCAGGAGCTCGACGCCCGCGCGATCGTCTGACGTGTTGCCGACGATTATCAAGGTGCGGCGTAGACGAATTCCTGGATGATCGAGCCGTCGGGCAACAAGAAATAGACCGTGGTGAACCTTCGCCGATGTACAGGCCGCTTCCACGGCGCGTTCGACCCGCATCCTCGGCGCTGCGTCACGATGCTCGACCGAGAGCTTGCGCGTTAGGTCGAGCGTTCTTCGATGTGCCATTCCTCGCCGCGGTCTCGCAGGCGGTCGAGGAAAGGAACGGCGTCGAACGACTCCGGACCGAGCACTCCGGTGCCTTGCCACACTCCGCCCGCGAGGAGCTCGAGCGCGACGACCGGATTGATCGCGGTCTGCCACACGACCGCCTGCGCGTTGTGCTTCGCCATCGTGTCGGCGTTGTCGGAGACGTGGTACAGGTACACCTCGCGGGACCGGCCGTCGACGCCGGTACCGGTCACCCACGTGCCCGCGCAGGTTCGACCGTGCATGCGATCTCCGAGCAACGCGGGATCGGGAAGCACCGCGGTCACAACGTCGCGCGGAGTCACCTCGACACCCCGCACTCGCACCGGTTTCGTCGACGCCAACCCGATCTTCGCGAGCGTGCGCAGCACGTCGATGAACTCGTCGCCGAGCCCGT
>JAUZEI010000554.1 GCA_030839105.1 Actinomycetota bacterium | reverse complement strand
CACGACGCGTTCCAGCTCCTGCATCAGTGGTCGCACATCCTCGGGCGGCGAGTCGTACATGCGGGCGATGATGGTCTTTGCGAGCGCGTGCTCGGCCTCGGCTTCGTCCGCGAAGTCGTCACCGTTGTCGACGAGTCGGCGGAGCTCCGGGTAGAGCGCCCGTTCCTCGAGCTCGGCGTGGCGCGTGAGTTTCTCCCGGACCTGGCGGGCGGTCGCGTCGTCGGGGTTGGCGGCGTACTGGCCGAAGAGCGCTTCGACCTCGCGATGTTGTGCGCGGAGAACCTCGAACCCATTCACCACGTCGCTCCTTGTTCGGTCTTCGGGCGAAGAGGGCTTCTACCCCGGCGTGAGGCGTGGTGAACCCGAACGCGGGCCCCGTAGCTAGGTTGCGGCGGTGGATCGATTTACTTGGTTGCCGGCGGATTTCGTGCATCCCGAGCGGGTCGGGTTGTCGACCGGGCACCACCTGCGGCCCATCCGCGCGAGCGACGTCGACATCGACTATCCCGCGGTCATGGCATCGCGCGAACGCCTCTGGGCAATCTTCGGCCGAGCTTGGGGATGGCCGGAGCCGGACATGACGTTCGACGAAGATCGCGACGAGTTGGCTCGGCACGAGCGCGAGATCCGTGAGCACCTCTCGTTCAACTATGCGGTGCTCGACGCGTCCGAATCGAGACTGTTCGGGTGTGTGTACATCGATCCGGCCGAACGGGTCGGGGCCGACGCGGATGTGTCCTGGTGGCTTGTCGCCGACGCGGGTGAAGCACTCGAGGCCGAGCTGTCGGAGCTCGTCCCGAGGTGGTTGGCGTCGGCGTGGCCGTTCACGAATCCGCGCTTCGTCGGTCGCGACCTCAGCTGGGACGACTGGCTCGCGCTGCCCGAGCCGCGCCGCTGACCGTCGCCACCGACGCGGCTCGCTCGGTTGGCTCACCCTCGCCCCGATTACTAAGGTAAGGCTGTCCTTAGTCGAGGGAGCGGACGTGGGTCTCGGAAAGACGCTGTTGCTGGGCTTCATCGCCGGCGTGACGATCCTGCTGGGCCTGCCCATCGGCCGGCTCAAGCGCCCGGCGCCGTCGATGCGGGTCCTGCTCAACGCCATCGCGGTCGGCATCTTGGTGTTCCTCGTCTGGGACGTGCTGTCGGCGGCGTGGTCACCGATCGACACCGCCCTCTCCGACTTCCACGCCGGCAACGGCGGTCTGGCGAGCGCGACCGGCTACGGCGCGCTGTTCATAGGCGGCCTCGCCGCGGGACTGCTGTCGCTCGTGGCGTACGAGCGCTGGATGGCACGGGTGACGGGAGCGCCCGACGACGCCCCGGCCGGCGCCCGGCCGGCACTGCCTCCCCGCGGGATCGCAGCGTGGTCGGCGGGCCGTCAGCTCGCCCTCCTCATCGCCGTCGGCATCGGCCTGCACAATTTCGCCGAGGGCCTCGCGATCGGTCAGGCCGCCGCGTCGGACGAGATCGCGCTCGCCACGCTGCTCGTGATCGGCTTCGCCCTGCACAACGCGACCGAGGGCTTCGGCATCGTCGCGCCGCTCACCGGTGAGACCGATTCGAACGGTGAGCGGGTCCTGCCGAGTTGGGGTTTCCTGTTGGCGCTCGGCGCGATCGGCGGTGGACCGACGTTCATCGGCACCGCCGTCGGTCACGCGTTCACATCGGAAGCGCTCTCGGTCGTCTTCCTCACTCTGGCGGCCGGATCGATCCTCTACGTCGTGGTCCAACTGATCGGCCTCGGCGCGCGCAGCAAACGAATGGACCTGCTCGCGTACGGCATCCTGATCGGAATCCTCGCCGGCTTCGCCACCGACGCGGTCGTCATCGCGGCCGGCGTGTAGCCCTTGTCGAGGCGCCCGGTTCCAGAGCCGGAGTTCACGAGCGGTCGCGGCGGCCGAGTTGACGGCGCGCCCATTCGCGCACACCTCGCGGCACGTCGTCGATCGACGCGACACGATCCAACAGTGCACGGGGCGCATCGCGTTGCACGCCGGCGAGCTCGGTCAGCGTCAGGCCGTGCGCGGGAGGGACGCCGATGACGATCTCGTCGCCGGCACCGATGTCGCCCGCGTCGATGACGCGCAGGTACGCGCCGAAGCGTCCGCCTTCGCCGAACCGGTCGACGAAGGCGGCGTCACCCATCCGCATGCCCAGCTTGTAACAGGGCTCCCGCGGCTGGGCGACCTCGAGGACGGCGGAGCCGACGTGCCACCGCCGGCCCACGACTTCGGCTCGGAGGTCGATACCTTCGGTGGTGAGGTTTTCGCCGAAGGCTCCCGGTCCGACCTCGGTGCCGAGCTCGCCCGACCACCACCTGTAGTCCTCGATCGCGTACGCGTACACCGCTTTGTCGTGACCGCCGTGGACCCGCCGATCGGCCTGGTCGTCGCCCGCGAGGTTGATGCCCGCGACGCCCGTGCGACCGGCGACCGGCGTCTTCCATATCGCGCTCGTGACGCGTCGACCACCCCAACTCACGGTGCGCGGTGTTCCGACGTTGACCGAGACGATGCGCGGCGCGCTGGTCATGGTTGTTGCAGGATGTTCACGGCGCGGGCGATGACGAGGGCCAATGTGATCACGGAGATCGACGACTGCAGCATCATCGTGAGCTTCGTCCAGCGGGTCATGGGCATCACGTCAGTGGGGCTGAAAGCAGTCGCGTTGGTGAACGAGACGTAGAGGTAGTCGATGAAGCCAGGCTCCCAGTCGGGCCGCGCGAGCTCGGGGCTCGTCATCTGCGGGAACAGGAAGTCGGGAAACGGTTGTGACCCGGCGGCGCGTTCGACCGGGCCGCCCCGATCGAATTCCCAGTACCAGATGCCGAACACGATGACATTGGTGAACCAGATGAACGCGCCGGTGAGCAGCAGCTGCGTCGGTTCACGAATGCCCTCGCGGCGGACGAGATCGACGATCAGGCGACCGGCCGATGTCGCGTTCGACAAGGTGATCACCGCGATGAGGGCGAGGCTTGCGATCCGCAGTTCCCGCGTTCGCCGCGCCGAGCGCGCCGACTTGGCGACGAAGACCCCGATGAGCAGCAGGACCGCGAGCCCGGGCAGGACCCACCGTGGACGGTTTGCGACCCGCTCCGGCAACAACACCATCAGCCCGATGGCCACGAGCACTGCGGCCGTCACCTGCACCCGCGGCTCTTCGCTCGTCACGCCGCGCCAGGCCGCGCCGACCGGTCCCTGCGCGGCTCGCATCGCGGTGCGAGGATCGACGAGTCGCTGCAGATTCCTCAGCAACCCGCCGAGGTCGTCCGCCGACGGCGTAGCGGCGGCGTCGTCCGAGTCGCCGGTACCGGCGCCACTCGCGTCCTCGTTGGTCATGCCGCGAGATTCTGACGCAGCCTG
>JAUZEI010000549.1 GCA_030839105.1 Actinomycetota bacterium | reverse complement strand
TGGGACACGGTTGCGCTCGCACTCGACCGCCCGCTGCTCGCGGTGGATCTCCCCGGTCACGGGCATTCCGCACATCGCGACGACCACGCGTACTGGCCGGTCGAGAACGCGACGGCGATCGAAGAGGCACTGCGCGTGCTCGCGCCCGACGCCCGGGTCGTCGTCGGCATGTCGCTCGGCGGCCTCACCGCACTCGCGCTCACCGACCGCGCTCCCGACCTTGTGCGTACGCTCGTGCTGGTCGACGTGACGCCCGGCGTGAATCGGGAGAAGTCCTCGGCGATCGCGCAGTTCATCGACGGGCCGGAGTATTTCTCCAGCTTCGACGAGATCCTGGAGCGCACCGTCCAGTTCAACCCGACCCGCACGGAGTTGTCACTGCGGCGCGGCATCCTGCACAACGCGATCGAGACCGACGACGGTCGCTGGCGCTGGCGCTACGACCTGCCTCGGCGCGGTTCCGGCGAGGGTGACGACGGACAGGTGATGCCCGGTCTCGACGACCTGTGGAACGCCGTCGAACGGGTCCAGATTCCGTTCATCGTGGTACGCGGTGGAACGTCGCCCGTCGTCGACGACGAGGACATCGCCGAGGTGGAGCGCCGGAACCCGAAGGCCCGCGTGATCGTCGTCGACGGCGCCGGACACAGCATTCAGGGCGACAAGCCGCTCGAGCTTGCGGGGATCTTGAACAGCTTGTTCTAGGGTCCTCCGGATGCTCGCACCCCTACCGGATTCGTTCGTCGCGACCCGCGACGGATTGCACGCGCTGGCCGAGCACGTGATCGCGCCTTCGCGCTACCGCGTCGACGGGCATATCTCGCTCGTCGCCACGTCCGGGGGGTTCGGAACCCCGACCTTCGGTGACGGAGAACGCGTCCGCGTCGACGGCGTCGAGCTCGTGCACGAACGACCGGGAACCAGTACCCGCGTCGGCATCACAACGCTCAGCGCCGCCGCCCAGTTCGTCGGTGTGCCTCTCGGCGCGCCCGTCGAGGTGTACACGCCGGTCACGCCGCGCGAACCCGACGCGCCGCTCGGTCTCGACTCGGAAGCGGCCGGCGTGCTGGCCGCCTGGATCGACCTGGGCGATTCGATCCTCGGCGAGTTGTGCGAGTCGTACGCGACCCGTCAGCCCACCGCGGTCGCGCTCTGGCCCGAGCACTTCGATATCGCGTGCCAGCTCGGCGACGTCACGGACGGGACCCGCGCGAACTACGGCGCGTCGCCGGGCGACGCCCTGATCCCGGAGCCGTATCTCTACGTCGGTCCCTTCGAGGCGAGCCGGCGCACCGGGAAGTTGGCCGCCTATTCGTGGGGGTCGGCGATCACCTACGAGCAGCTCGCAGCCGCCGGCGATTCCAAGGGCGCGGGGATCGACTTCTTCCTGGAAGGCGCGGCGCTGCTCCTCGGCCAGCCCTGATCGAAGCCCGATCCCATCGACGGATCGGGCCGCGCCGAATCCGTGCGCGCCCGGCGAAGCAGGTGTGATCGGCCGCCCGCCTGCTCTACGCTGGCGGCATGGCGCAGACCTTCACCCGCATGGACGAGTCGACCGCCGAGCAGTGGGCGGTGATCGGCAAGGAAACGTTCGAGCACCAGGACCGGGTCGCCGAGAGCGTGCTCGCGTTATTGCGTTCGCTCGCGTCGATCACCGACGGCTTCGCGGTCGACCAGCTGACACACTCGTTGCAGACCGCCACCCGCGCCGAGCGCGCCGGGGCCGACGAAGAGGTCGTGTTCGCGTCGCTGTTGCACGACATCGGCAAGGCGGTCAGCGTCCCGAACCACCCGGAGATCGCGGCTGCGATCATCAAGCCCTACGTCAGCGCCGACACGTGCAACATGATCCGCGCGCACCAGGACTTCCAGGGTCGGCACTACTACCACCACTTCGGTGGCGACCCCGACGCCCGGGCGAAGTACGAGGGCGAGCCCTGGTTCGATCTCGCCGCGCGCTTCGCCGACGACTGGGACCAGGTCGCCTTCGATCCCGAGTACGACACCTTGCCGCTCGAGCACTTCGAGCCGTTGGTACGTGCCCGCTGCGCGAAGCCGTCTTCGCTGTAGTCGACCGAAGCGCGCACCATGGGGGGCCGCTCCGACCCGCCCACCATGGCATCGGCACGAGCGCGGCCCGGGCTTGAGCCGCCGGCCCCGGCGTGCGCCGCCGGTCCGCAATCGAGTTGCCCGGGCCGCCAGGTTGCGCCGCCGCGCTTGCGCTGACTCTGATGGGCGGATGCTGCTGCAGGACAAAGTCGTCATCGTGTCGGGCGTCGGACCGGGGCTCGGCCAGGCGAATGCCCGGGCTCTCGCCCGAGAGGGAGCCACGGTGGTGCTCGCGGCCCGCAACGCCGAGTACCTGGCCCAGGTCCAAAAGGAGATCGAGAACGACGGTGGCCGCGCCCTCGCCCTGCCGACGAACCTGGTCGACGGCGAGCAGGTGAAGGCGCTCGTCGGTGGGACGATCGACGCCTACGGACGCCTCGACGGGCTGGTCAACAACGCGTTCCGCATGGATACCTTCGAGCAGTTCGAAGCGGTTGACCTCACCAAGTGGCGCAAGATCTTCGAGGTGAACGTCTGGGGCGCGCTGGGCCTCACGCAAACGTGCCTCCCGCATTTGAAGCAAGCCGCCGCCGACCACGGCGACGCGTCGGTGGTGTTCATCATCTCGATGAGCATGCGCAACATCCGCCCACTCGAAGGCGGGTACTCCTCGTCGAAGGCGGCGATCCAGACCGCGGCCAAGACCATGGCCGTCGAGCTCGGACCGACCGGCGTCCGCGTGAACTGCGTTGCGCCGGGCTGGATCGGGGGACCGAACGTCGAGACGTTCATCGGTTGGGAGTCGGAATCGCGTGGCATCGCCCGCGACGAGGTGCGCGCCGAGATCGAGGCTCGGATCCCGCTGCGCGTCATCCCGCCGCAGGACGAGATCGCGAACAGCGTCGTGTTCTTCGTGTCGCCCTGGTCGCGCGTCGTGACGGGGCAGACGCTCGACGTCAACGGCGGAGAATTCCTTGGCGCCTGAGGCATTGGCATCGGCGCCGCGGCTCGCGGTGGTCACCGGCGCGTCGGCGGGGATCGGCCGGGCGATCGCAGTCGGGCTCGGGCAGCTGGGTTGGAGCGTGGGGCTCGGTGCGCGCCGGCTCGACCAACTCGACGAGACCGCCAAGCTGGTCGCCGACGTCGGCGGCACACCGCTCGTGCACCCTCTCGACGTCACCGAGCCGCAGTCGATCGACGCCTTCTGCGCGTCCATGCGCGATCAGGGCGGCACGATCGACGTGTTGGTGAACAACGCCGGCACGGCGCTCCCCGGGGCGGTCCACGAGATGAGCGACGACGACCACCGGCGGATTCTCGAGACGAACCTGCTCGGCCCCATCCTCCTGACGCGCCGCGTCGTCGCCCAGCTGCGCGCCGAAGCGCGGCCCGGCGACATCGTTTTCATCTCCTCCGACGCGACCGAGCACAAGCGTCCGCACCTCGCGACGTACGGCTCGAGCAAGACCGGCCTGGAGACGTTCGCGCAGACACTCGCGCTCGAGTGCGAAGGCGTCGGGATCCGGTCGTCGGTCGTGCGGGTCGGACCGACCCTGACGGGATTCGCCGACGACTGGGATCTCTCGATCTTCGACGAGCTGATGCCGCGCTGGCAGCGTTTCGGAATCCAACGCCACTTCAACACGATGCAACCGGACGACGTCGGCCGCGCCGTGGTCGCGGTGGTCACCGCGCCCGCACACATGTGGATGCCGATCGTCGAGGTACAACCGAACCCTCCGCTCGACGACCCCGCGGGCGCGTCGGACGGCGCCTGATCGGGTATCTCCCCGTCGACTATTTGATCGCGACGGGGACTACGGGCGCGCCGACGGCTCCGGTGAGGGGAAGGGGCGGCGCGACGAGCAGGAAGTCGTACCGGGCGTCGCTCGCGCAGTCGGCCGCGAGATCGTCGAGGTTCCAGTTCTGACCCTGAGCGAGCCCCATGTCGCGGAGCTGGATCATGTGCACGGGCATGAAGATGGTCGGGTCCTCGCAGGGATAGACCTCGAAGGTCATCGTGTCGGTCGCGACCGCGGCGACGTCGTGATCGCGCAGGTACTCGATCGACTTCGTCGACAGGCCCGGTGACGGCATCGAGTAGCGCTGCTTGTCGCCCGCGCGCAGGAAGTACATGTGGCCAGTGCGCACGAGCAGTGCGTCGCCCGGTTCGACGACGACTCCGGCGTGGGCCGCGGCGTGTTCGAGGTCATCGCCCGAGATCGCGTAGTTGTCGTCGAAGTGGTCGACGCCGTGGAGGCGCGCAATGTCGAGCAGAATGCCGCGCGTCACCACCGGGCCGAAGTGCTCGATGCCGAGCCGGCGCGCGCCGTCGTCGGCGCGGACGACGTCGTTCGCGACGTCGTTGTAGAGCTTGCCGTCGTAGCCGACATGCGCCATCGCGTCCCAGTGCGTGACGGCCTGCGAGCCCATCCGGAACGAGTCGTCACTGGTCGTGAAGTCGCGTGTGTCGCCCGTGAACGCGACGTTGACGGTGTGGGTGCGCAACTCGGGATTGGTCCGCTCGGGCATGTGCACGTTGTCCCACTGCGGCCCGGTCTGGTCGAACGGCAAGGCAAGCGAGAACGAACGGCCGGTGCGGGCCGAGGCGATGCCACGGCGGACGACCTCGGGCGTGATCAGGTTGAGGGTGCCGCGCTGGTCGTCGCCGCCCCACCGCCCCCAGTTCGAGACGCGTGCGGCCAACTGCGCGAGATCGGCGCTGAGCGGCATGGGCCGCACGCTAGCTTGCCGTCGTGCCTCTTCCCTCGGGATCGCGCATGCCCGCCGAGACCGAGCCGCACGCGCGCACGTTGATCGCGTGGCCGCCCGACGTACCGCAATGCATCTTCACGCCGGCGCAGTTGGAGCCGGCCCGGCGCGACTACGCGGCAATCGTTCGCGCCGTCGCCGCGTTCGAACCGGTCACGCTCGTCGCGCGCCCGGACGACGTCGTGAGCGCGCGAGACCTTGTCGGTACGGCGACCGGGATCGTGGCGCTCCCCATCGACGACGCTTGGATACGCGACGACGGGCCCATCGGCGTGCGCACCCCCGAGGGTGAGGTGCACGCGGTCCACTTCCGATTCAACGCGTGGGGCGAGAAACAACAACCGTACGACGACGACGCCGTTGTCGGCGCCGAGGTGGCCCGTCGACTCGGGATACCCGTCCACGAAGCGCCCTTGGTGCTCGAGGGCGGTTCGATCGCCGTCGACGGTCGCGGCGCTCTCGTCACCACCGAGCGTTGTCTGCTGAACCCGAATCGCAATCCGCAGCGCAGCCGTGTGCAGATCGAGGACGCGCTGCGAACGTGGCTGGGAGCGGAGCGCGTCGTCTGGTTGGCCGACGCGATCGCCGAGGACGTCGGTACCGACGGTCACGTCGACAACGTCGTGGCTTTCACGCCGACGGGCGGTGTGATCGTGCAGGGTTGCGACGATCCCTCGAACCCCAATGCGATCATCGCCGCCGAGAATGCCGCTCGGCTCCGGTCGGCGGGCTTCGAGGTGAGCGAGGTGCCGGTGCTGCCATACGCCGACTACGCGGGCCTTCGGCTTCCGGTCCCTTACGTCAACGTCTATGCGGGCAACGGTTTCGTTGCGGTTCCGGTGAGCGGTCACGCGTTCGATGATGAGGCGTGCGCGCTCATCGGCGCGCATTATCCCGGTCGAACCGTGATCCCGGTACCAGGCGTGGTGCTCGCGTACGGGGGCGGCGGTGTGCACTGCATCACCCAGCAGGTACCGGCGTGATCCTGCGAACGGAATACGACCTCCGGCCGTCGCCTGCCCGCGTCCACGAACCGACGCGAGCACCGTTCCGGGTCGCGCTCGTGCAGATGATGTGGCACGCCGATCCCGACGAGCACGACGCTGCCCTCGCCGAGGGCATCGCGGGCGCCGCGC
Organism: Actinomycetota bacterium; assembly: GCA_030839105.1. Taxonomy (GTDB): domain Bacteria; phylum Actinomycetota; class Acidimicrobiia; order IMCC26256; family PALSA-610; genus PALSA-610. The sequence goes on along the minus strand of JAUZEI010000549.1, from coordinate 1,106 downwards.
ACGAAGGGGCGCGGCTGGTCTGTCTGCCGGAGCTCACGCGATCGCGGTACTTCGCGGTCGAGCCGCGCGATCCCGAGCATCCCGCCGCGCAGCCGGAACCGGTGCCCGGCGGTCCGACGTATGCGCTCGCCGCTCGCAACGCGCGCGAGTCGGATGTCTACGTGCACGCTTCGTGCTACGAGGCGGCCACCGACGGCGGGCTCGGCTACAACACCGCGTTCGTGGTAGCGCCCGACGGCACGCTCGTGGCGCACACGCGCAAGACGCACCTCCCGGTGACCGCCGGCTACTACGAGGACACGTGGTTTCGGCCCGGCGACTCGGGCTGGCCGGTCACGCCGATCGACTCCGCCGCGTTCGGATTCCCGACGTGCTGGGACCAGTGGTTTCCGGAGACGTCGCGCGCGTTCGCACTCGCAGGCGCCGAGGTGCTCGTGTACCCGACCGCGATCGGCTCGGAGCCCGATCATCCCGGCTTCGATACCGAACCGCTGTGGGAGCAGGTCATCAAAGCGCAGGGGATCATGAATGGCACGTTCATGGTCGCGGTCAACCGCACGGGCACCGAGGGACCGCTCACCTTCTACGGCTCGTCGTTCATCAGCGACCCGTACGGCCGGGTGCTCGTGCAGGCGCCCCGCTCGGAGCCGGCCGTCCTGGTCGCCGACCTCGACCTCGACCAGGCGCGCGATTGGCTCGACCTCTTCCCGTTCCCGGCGACGCGCCGCCCGGAGACGTACGGACCTCTGACGGAGTCGGGCTGAGCATCGACGGCGCGCCGTGGACTCTTGACGGCTCCGGGCGGAGGCGTACCGTCGTGATCATGCCGATTGCGGAACATATCGATTGCATGGAGTGCGGCGGCACCGCGCACCTCGCACAGCTCATCGGGCCCGACGACGACCTCGAGCCCGGCGACAGCGTCGTCTATCTCTGCGGTGAGTGCGCGCAGCGTTGGGACGTCGTGGTCGACGAGGATGACTTCATCGACGACTGAAGCGCGCCGACCGCGACATCGGTCTCGCGGCGAACCTCGACGATCTTGGCGGTGCGGAACGACGCGACGCGCACTGCGAAGGCCGACGCGAGCCGCCCGCCCCCGTTGC
>JAUZEI010000528.1 GCA_030839105.1 Actinomycetota bacterium | reverse complement strand
GCGCCGGGATTGACGCAGCCTTCGGATCCTGATGGCGGTGCGAACGGTGCCGCCCACGCGAGCAGCCGGTCGCGTTGGCGACGATCGTCAGTCACCGACATCTCACCGACGAGCTGCTCGTCGCGGTCAATCACCGCGGCGGTGTGCGATCCTTTGTGGGGATCGATCCCAATGATGAACACGAAGGTCTCCTCGCCTCGAAGTTGGAACGCCGCGGCGGGCACTCCTGATGCGGGGATGCCGTTCCTGTTTGGAGCCACGCCACAGCACGGGAACCGGCAGACGGTCTCATCGCTCAGAAGCCAACCCGAAAGCGGCAGGGCACTCTCGAGATCCATCCGCCGGCACCCTCGACGCTACGAAACAACCGCAACGCGTGACACGAACTCAACCATCAGGGCAATATGTGCGCGGTCGCTGGTTGCCGTGACGTGACTTTGGGAGATTGCGCGCGAGACGGATTGGTCAGTAGTGGCCGAAGCACCGCCGGGGCACCTTCCGAGCCACCTCGCGGTCAGTCACTTCCTGTTTGACTCCTGGGTTCACGAACACGACTTGATGCTGCCCCGATATGAGCGCCCCATCGTGGACCGATTGGAGGGCGAGGTAGCGGTGCGCTATCTCATTGGCCTCGCGGAAGTCGCCACCGGTGCGCGCACACCCCTGCAACTTCGTCTGACCGATCCCGAACTTTGGATCGGACTTGCCGTGACGGCAGGGATCGTCGAAGTCACGGTCGGTTCCGCACCGGCGAACGCGCCGGTAATTGAAGGTCGCGTTGTGGATTTCGTTGACCGTACGACCGGACGCCAAGCCGGTGCCGTCCAAGGGGACGAACGCGCGCTAGCCGTCATCGACGAGTTCGCGCGGGGGCTCGTCGACTGACGATCCCGCGATGAGCGACAGACGATCAACCATTGGCGGCAACCATTGGCGGCGACACCACCGCGTACATATCTGCCGACCGGGTACTAGGTCGTTGCTCAGTTGGAGCGGGTACTCGGGCGTAGCTGCCAAAGCTTGAGGAACGCGCGGGCGTAACCGATGCCCGTGCCCACGCCAATGACGCCGCACACGATCGGGGCGGGCGCGCGGGTGGACGCCACCCCGCGGTCTGGGACGAGGCCTCAGTCCACTACGACCAAGCCGGCTGTCGCGGCGCTCGTTATCGCGATCCGAACATCAACGTGTGGAACCGACTCAACGTCACAACCGGGCAGGTCACCGGCGCCGCCTGGTAACCGCAGCGAAACCGAGCCCTGCACACTTGAAGCGACGGCGACGGCGGACCACACCGACCACCAGACCGAGGAGCTTCGAAGTCACCCAATCCCCTTCCCGTGCACAGGGTCGATTGACCGGTGCGGCTCCCGGCCATTCCGAGGGCGGTTGGCCGCTCCGGGAATGCGCGGCCCGAGACGTGGGTAACTACGTCGCGCCGCCCGGTAACGATGACGGAGAGGTGCTGATCGTGCGGATACTCATGCGGCTTGTGCTCTGGGGTCTGGGCGCGTACGGCGCCAAGAGGCTGTACGACAACTATTCCGGGTCTGCTGAGCGAGCCAAATCTGCGGGCGCCGCGCTCGTGGATCGTGTTGTGCGTTCGTCTGAGCGCGTCCGCGGGCACGCGCAGGGTGCGGCGAGTGACGTTGCGTCGCATGCGCGTGCCGCATCCCAGGAAGTTCGTGACACCGCGAGTGAGGTTGTCGACGTGAGCCAGCCCGGAGCCGCGCACGGCGATCAATCCGCAGCGCGAGAGGGATAGCGACGAGGTCGGGGGTATTTGCGATGGTCGACTTCTACGCGGTGCTGACGTGAGGATGGCGCGCCTGTTGGCGGCGGCGGTCGCGCTGATGGCGTTCGGGTTGTCGGGCTGCGCTCCCGTGCGGACGTATGTGGCGCTGGGAGACTCGTACTCGGCCGCGCCCGCGAACGCTGTCCAAGACCACAACCCGCCTGGCTGTTATCGGTCCGACCACAACTACCCTCACCTGGTAGCTCCGTACCTGAACGTGACGGTCTTCCGTGACGTGAGTTGTAGCGGCGCGCAGACGAAAGACATGACCTCGTCTCAGAGCGTAAGCCCGTCGCCCAATCCGCCGCCCCAGTTCGACGCGCTCGATGCGAATACCCGCGCAGTGAGCCTCACGATCGGTGGCAACGACATCGGCTTCACCGAGATCATCACGAACTGCGTCAGCCTCGTCAACGCCGGTACGCCATGCCACGACAAGTACGTCGTCAACGGCGACGACCAGATCAGCGACCGGATCAAGGCTGCGGGCGCGAAGGTCGCCGCCGTCTTGCAGGGCATCACGAAACGCGCCCCGCAAGCCAAGACCTTCCTGCTCGCCTACCTTGACATCCTTCCCGACAGTGGCGTGGGCTGCTTCCCGCAAATGCCGATCACGAACGGCGATGTCCCGTACCTGCGCGACAAAGAGAAGCAGTTGAACGCCATGCTCAAATCCGTCGCCGCCGCCAACAAGGCTGTCTACGTCGACACTTACACGCCGAGCATCGGTCATGACGCCTGCCAGCTGCCCACGGTGCGGTGGGTTGAGCCGCTCGCGCCCATCGCACCGACGTACCCGGTCCATCCCAACCAGGCCGGGATGAATGCCGACCGAGACATCCTGCTCCCGGTCATGCACCGCAACGGGTTCTGAAGCGCGCCACTGCTGGATGTTCCGCCGTCAGGGTGGAAGAAGGACCGCCGCGCGTAGATGACCCACACGACGAATTCGGAGGTGTCGCTGCCAGGTGAGGCGGGATCCGCCGCGGTCAAGGTGAAAAAGGGCGGACGCTCTCGCAGTTGCGCGGGAGGGAGCCATCCCTGACCCAGTGGGGCTTCGCCCGCGTCGGTCGTCGAGCACGCGAAAGGTCGCATGGGGGGCCCTTTGGGTAGAGCCCGGAGATGCGACACCATCGGTTTTGGAAGTACGTCCGGTCGAGCCTGTGGTTCGTCCCAGTCGTGTGCGTCCTGGCCGGCGCAACGCTGTCGGTCGGGACGATCTGGATCGACAATGCAACCGATTTCAAGCTGGTGCCCCAATCGTTGACCGGCGGACCGGATGCGGCGGTTGCGATCCTGTCCACCGTCGCTGCATCGATGGTGTCGCTCGCGGCGCTCGTGCTCACGATCACGATGGTCGTCGTGCAGCTTGCAATGGGTCAGTTTTCACCGCGGATCGTGCAGACCTTCCTGCGCGATAAGCCCAGTCAGATCGCAGTCGGCTTGTTCGTGGCGACGTTCGTTCATGCGATGCTCGCTCTACGAGAGGTGCAATTCGCGGGCGCCGGTTCAGTCCCCGGGCTCGCCATCGTGGTTGCCTACCTACTTGTGGTCATCAGTGTGGTGGTCCTGGTGCTGTACGTGCATCACATCGGTCGATCACTTCGTGTATCCGCCCTGATCGAGCTCGTCGGAAACGACACCCGCAAGCTGCTGGACGGTCTCTACCCCGAAAGCCTGGATGGTCCGGTGGCACAGACGGACCGCATTGAGGCACCGGCGTCCGGAGTCGTGAATGCGATAGACCGCGCCCGCCTCGTATCGCTCGCGCAAGAGTCGGACTGCATGCTCGAACTGATGCCGGCGCTCGGCGCGTTCGTGCCCGCCGGCGCGCCGCTATTCCGGGTGCACGGTGACTTGGAACGGCTCGACGTAGAAGCCGTCACCCGCTCCGTGCTCCTCGGGCTGGAACGAACACTCGACGAGGACGTGGCCTACGGCATGCGCATGCTTGTCGACATGGCCGAGCGGTCGCTGGCTGATTCGCCGTTCCTCGACCCCACCACGGCCGTGCAGGCGATCGACCGCTTGCATGACTGTCTTCGCCAACTCGCTCGCCGCGTGTTTCCGGATGGCATCCATCGCGACCCCGCTGGGCGTGTACGACTCGTCGTTCCCGTGATGGAATGGGACGCCTTCGTGCACCTCGCGTTCGACGAGATCCGCCTCGCCGGCGCCGAATCGCCACAGGTAACGCGCCGGCTCACGGAGGCGTTGAACGACCTCGAAACCGTCGCGCCACCAGAACGCCTGCGCACGCTGCAAGTCCAGCGCGACTTGTTGGGGAAGGCCGTCGGAAAAGTAGTCACCGACAAGCGCGACGCTGCGTTCGCGCTCGTCGCCGACCGGCAAGGAATCGGCGTTACCGCGGGCGCGGCCGCGACTCTCGAACCGTCGACATAACCAAAGCGCGCGAGCTGTGCTGCTTCAACTTGAACGTCATTCAGGCATCCTCGTCGGTCTCAGGCTCTCATCTTGGAGCAGGTCGATGACGAGCGCGGCGGTCCAAGAGAAGTCGTCGGCGCCGTACCCTTGGCCGGTCAGAGGCGAGAAGTACTCTGAGAATCCGGCGCGCGCGACAAGGTCAAGGGTCCGATCGCGAAGTTCTTGTGCGCGGTCTGTCCGGTGGTAGTTCCGCAACCCTTCGTAGATCATCCAATTCATGTTGACCCACGTCGGCCCTTTCCAGTATCCGGCCGCTCGGAACTCGGGCGCGTCGATCGGCACACTCGGGACCGGATAGGTCGGCCAAAAGCCGTTGGGTTGCTGCATCAGTTCGGTGAGCCGTTCCGCTCTCGCCGGCGATGGCGTTCCCGACCACAGGGGCAGCAAGGTCGCGACCGTCGGTACCTTGATCAACTCTTTCGTGAACGCATCGCGCGAGTAGTACTGGCCTGACGGTTCGTCCCACAACAGTTCTTCCAACGCGGCTTCGGTGCGTTGGAAGTGTTGCTGCAGCGCGCCCGGCAACGGGCTGTGCAAATCTTTGGCGATCAGGGCCAAGGACCGATTCGCGGCGACAAGGATCGAGTTGAAGGCGAGATCCTCGATCCGTACGGAACCACCACTAGGCATCTGTGCGAGCTGGAAGTGATGTTCTTGGCCCGAGTTGCAAGTACCAGCATGCGCAGGCCGTCGTCATCGGACGGTCGTTCCGCGGCGGGGAGATACCGAGTGTCGTTGCGTAAACTTCGCACGAGGCGCGCCAGATGTAGCCGGGTGACGGTACGCAGCCACCACGGCAGCGGTATACGGGCAAGGGATTGCATCCAGGGCGGCGTGGTATCCAGTCCGCATTCCCAAGGATGGATGAGGGTCACCAGACCACAACGGTTCAGGTCGCGCTCCTTGTAGAGCCACTCGTGGTAGGCGAGAAGCTTTGGGAACAGCTCCGCCAAGAACATCTGACAATCCGGCACTGGCAACGCGTGGGCCACTCGTCGTACTGCGATCGCGGGAAGGGGTGGCTGGGTCACGCAGGAGGTTTCGACGGCCCGTGGGGCAAGCGGATTGTTCTTCGACTGCCAGAGTCTGCGGCTCCCGACGTCGTGCGCTCCGTCGCTGAAGATCATGTGCGGCAACATGCCGTTCGTCCATTGGCCGCGGAACAAGGCCCGTAACTCTCGCGCGGCACGCTGCGGGTCATAGCGCGCAACACCGATCGCAATGAAACACGAGTCCCACAACCACTGATGTGCGTACAACGCAGGCGAAGGGCACGTCCAGTCACCACGTTGGTTGCGTTCCAGCACCGTCATAGCGCGAGATTCCAGATCCGCACCCGGCAGTGCTGAAGACACGACGCCGACACTACCTATCGATCGACGAAGCCCAGGCGTCGTGCGTCCGTGTCGTACCCTCCTCCGAGTCGAACCTTCGGCCACGCGACACCCCGACTTCTCGCGACGGCACGCTCAGGTCGGAGGCTGCGCGAACCACATTCGGTGCGACCTACTTCTTCCCATCGAGGAAACCACCGAGCTTGTCGCCGATGCCACCGGGAAGTTTGGCCAACAGCTCTTTCGGGTCGACACCGAACCGAGACAGCAGGTCAGCATGCTGCTCATGATCGACCGTCGCGGGAAGCTGCTGATCAGCGCGAGCCGCGTCATCGGGGCGTCCCTGGTCCTTGAGGAAGTTGACGACTGTTTGCTTATCGATCTGCATGATGTCCCTCCGAACGTCGACCTACGTTGGTTCCAGCCTCCCCGCCACATCGCCCGTCAAGCATGTAGCGAGTGGTCCGCGGGTAAGCAAGCAGCCGGGATGCCGATCCACGGTCCCGCCATATCCCGAAACCGCCACGCACAGCACCTGCTCGTCCCTGCAGATCACCGGGTACAGGACTTCCGTTCGCAAGGAGTCGGTCTGGCTTCGGCCCGGTGGTTCCGGAGGATGCGCGGCGCTGGCCGCGTTTACCGGTCGTCGGCCCAGTCGAACTCGTAGTAGATCCAGTTGGAGTCCTCGAACGCGAGGTTGATTCCTTCAGCGTTCGCCGAGAACGATCCCACTCCGCATTCGCCTTTTTGCCAGATGAACCCGTCGGGCAGGACGATCTGCGCCGCAGGCGCTCGAGGCTCGCACTCAAGCGAGCGCCGATAGGTCCCGACCAACGTCAGTTCCATCTCACCCACCGTATCGGGACGCGTGCCATAACTCCACGGCTCACCACAACGGCCCTGCAGCCCGCGCCAACGCGAGCGCGCCTCCAAACGAACGCGTCGTGGCGGTCGGCGGACCTGCGCGGAGACGCCATCACGGAGGAGCGAGACCCGTCATGGGGCGCCGCCGGTCTCCCACGGCCTCGCCGACCGCCGACCGCCGACCGCCGATCCGGGTGCGGTGCCTCGCCGACGAAGGTCAGTCTTCGTACTTGAAGGAGACCTTTACCTTCGCGCGATATGCCTTGACGACGCCCTCTTCGATCTGGAGATCAAGTTCGGACACTTCAGCGATCCGCAGATCTCGAAGGCTCGACGCGGCCTTCGAGACCGCGGCAGCCGCCGCCTTCTCCCAAGACTCGGTGCTGGTACCAACCAACTCGATGACTTTGTAGACGCTCTCTGGCACAACGACTCCTCTCGTGACGACGCACCACCCTTCTCGCAGGCTGAGCGCATGTCAACCGCCGATATCGCCCGGTCGCAACACCCCCGTGCGGTCGTGCGAGATCACCAGGACCTGAGAGAAGCCGATGCGAGACAAGCCGCATCGAGGAAGATCGGAGCCGATGAAGGAGCACTCGGCTAACCCGCCAGACTTCGCGACGGAGCCGAAGAAGGCGCCCGCGCCAACGTGAAACTGAGCATCGAGACTTCGCTCCGTGGCCACCGCTTCGGCCGAGTACGCGCTCACCTTGCCGCCGTGATGCTCGGCCATCGTGGCGCACGCCCGCTGTGCGTCGTCGAGAGACAGCCGGTGCGTTTGTACGGGCCAAGCGCGCCCCACTACGACTCCCGCGACGATCGCCATTGTTGCAATGGCAACAAGAAGGCCACGGGTGCGGCGCGCGGTCGAACTGGACGGCACGCACGCATAATGCCGCTCCAACGACGTCGACTTGAGGATCGCATGACAGGGAATCCGACGACCAGGGCTCGAAGTGCCCGGCCGATCTCGACGCGTTGAACGTATCGGTCCCGCACGCCACGCACTCCGCCTGCTCGAGCTCGACGTCGGCCTCGACGATGAGGCGCCCGCTGTGGTCTCATTTTCGAGCGGGTGCACTCCTCTTCGGGTTGGCCCCTGCGGGAAGGAGTGCACCCGCTTCGTCGCGTGCGGCTAGGGAACGAAGATGGTCACGGTCTTGCAGTTGTTACTGGACACCGGGTCGGTGTGACTGTCGAGCAAAAATGCGCATGCCTTGACGGTCACTTTCGTCACGCCGGGCTTCGGGGTCACCATGAGCGCGGCGCCGGTGGTCTTCCCCGCGGCGAGTCCACCCGGTTCGCAGGCGGGCGTAGACGGGTTGATGAGGGTGTGGTTGCTCGTCAGCGGACAGATGTAGTCGTTGTACTGAGGCGTGGCTGTGTTCGTCCAGGTGAAATAGAAGTCGATGTCGTCCGCATTCGTGGTCGAGCTGTTGTTCTTGATTGCGAAGGCAATCGGGAGCTTGGGAAAGCCTCCCGAATGCGTGAACCCGGCGACCGAGCCGCCGGTGATGCTCAGGTCGATCGTGGTGGTTGCGGCCCCGCTCCCTGACGCCGCGACCAAACTCATGACGGCGACTACCGCACTAGCGAACATCAAGACCATGATTTTTCGCAACGTTCCCCCCGAAGAGTGCTGTGTGGTTGTGTCGGGCGGAACATAACGGGTGCCAAAACGCATTGCATCTGCTCGAGGATTTGGGAGGACGATGGTGGGTAGGACCGCACCTCGCCGCAGGAGTAAGCGCATTGCGGCGCCGATGCGTCAACGTCGATAGGCGCCCGGACGGCGCACAGATCGCAGTTATGCCGCTACCAGCCGGAGGTGTGGCGCCAACGTTCCTGGCGCTCATAGTCCCGCTCCCGCTCCTCGTCTCGCCGACGTGCTGTGAGATATGACGATGCGATGGGGAAACTTCGGATCGCAAAAGCCACTGCGCCAAGATTGAACGGGATCGGTATCGACACCGCGAGATTGCGGTGAGAAACGGCGACCGCGACCGAAACAACCGTGTCGGCCGACAGGATCACGGCCAGCCCAATAGCCGCTCCCCGTGGAGCGAGCGCGGCCCACAGGCCGAAAACAACGCAGCTCGCCACGACGGCGGAGAGCACATTGCCGAACGAGCCGCCGTCGAGTCCGATCGAGACGGCGATCGCGATCGAGTGCGCCGCCAGAACTGCGCCGAACATTCGCCAGTACTCAGCTTTCGATGCAACCCTTGCTGACACAGGGAGCATTGTGCCTTATCTACGCGCACCGATGGCCCGATCGGCGACACTTATGACGAGCGCGTATCGGCAGCTATGCGTCCACGAACTCGAGCCGCGCGGCATCGGCAAAGTGTGCGACCGCTACCGGATCGGGGCCGGGTTCAGAGCTGAACATCGCGACCTGGAGCGCCGGTCCATGCGCACCTAGACGCGACATCAGGTCTTCGCTGACCGGCTGGAGCACGAAGTGAATATGAACGGGGCCGTGCGACCACAGGCATACATACACCTGGCTCGACGGTGCGAGCCGCGTGATGACCGATGATGTCCGACGCAGCAGTGGTCCGAGTTCATCGGCTTCGCCGTCCGTGAGCGCGGCGACGTGTACGACGTGGCGCGAGGGTTTGACGACCAGGGTCCCGACCCCGAGAGGGCCTACGCAGTGTTCGACTCGCCAGTGGGTTGTTCGGTGAATCAGACCGCCGGGAAGTTGCGCCCTACCGCTCGTCAAGTCGCATGCGATGCAACCCGCGACATCCTCCATGCAGACATACTGCCCGATCGCGCGTCATCCCGCGAACCCCCGATCGGCAGATCTGGTCGGTCTAGATGTGCTGCGTCACCTCAATGACGTTGCCGTCCGGGTCGCGATAACGCGCCGATCGCCCCCACGGCTGATCCCTCGGCTGGTGGACGACCTCGACGCCCGCGCGGATTGCTCGTTCGTGAGCGCGATTCAGATCGTCCACCCGAAACGCGATCTGTGCTCCGCTGGTCACCGATCCATCGTTCGACTGATACAGAGCGAAGTGGAGAAAGGCACCTTCGCGCCAGGTTGTCGCCGCGTGGCGTCCGCTGGTCCACTCGTCGTCGCCCTCGTGGTCGTTCACATGAAAGTCGAGGCCGAACCCGTTTCCGTAGATCGCAAGTGAACGGTCAAGATCCGAGACCCTGAGGACGACGGTCACGAGCCGGGTCGGTTCGACAGCCACAGCGCATAATGGCCGCTCCGGGACGCTTATGCGACTGCCCCGACTCGGGCTCGAAGTGTCGACCGATCTCGGTGAGCGCGAACGTGTCCGTGCCACATGCCGTGCACTCGGCCGGCTCGAGCTCGACGTCGGCCCGATGATGATGCGCCACCGGTTCCCGCACGCGCAGCTAACTTCGTATTCGTGACGCACAAGCACCGGCATTACCGCCTGGGCGAGGGCGACACCGACGTCACTCTGACGTGAGCATTGGCGCAGCGCACGCCGACGGATGCCAGGACCTCGCCGAACTTCACCAACACGGTGTCGTGCACTCTCCTGGCCGTGGGATCGATCGCACGAAGACGTTCGCCCGTAACACGCCACAACATCGTCTCGCTGCAGCTGGTGCGAGCGCGCTCAGGCGGAGGTGCCGCGCGACCCCGGGCAAACGTGTCGAAACGACGCCTACGATGCCCCGTGGCACAAACCCGGCTCCTCGCCGTGCTGTTCACGGATGTCGTCGGATCGACGAGCTGGAGAGCATCGGTCGGTGACGCCGCGGCCGATCGGCTGCGTCAACCCTTCGACGAGCTGCTGCGCAGCACCATCGCAGCGTCGGACGGGACAGTTATCAAGGGGCTCGGCGACGGGGTCATGGCCGTCTTCGATAGTGCGACCAGTGCAATTGAAGGTGCCGTTGCCCTGCAACGCGCTGTCGACGCCGAGCGACGGGCGCTCCGCTCGGCCGGGCTCCACGTCCGCGTGGGACTCTCGGTCGGCGACGTGCACGTCGACGGGAACGACGTGCACGGCTTGCCCGTCGTCGAGGCAGCACGGTTGTGCGCTGCCGCACAAGGGGACCAGATTCTCTGTCGCGACTCCGTGCGGGCGTTGGCCGGCAGTCGGTCCGGCGCGCGTGCGGTCACCGTTGGCGACCTCGCCCTAAAGGGACTCCCTGAACCCCTGGCGGCATGCGAGATCCTCTGGGAAGCGGCCGGCTCGCCCGCTCCTATGCCGTCACCTCTGCTTCGCGACGACCAGTTCGCGTTCGTCGGCCGAACCGAGGAGCGAGCGCGACTCCTCGCCGCCTGGGAGGACGCCAAGTCGGGTACCCGTCGGGCGTGCTTCTTGTCGGGCGAACCCGGCGTCGGCAAGACCAGGTTGGTCGCCGAGATCGTCAAGGAAATCTACGACCAGGCCGCACTCGTACTGTTCGGCCGTTGCGACGAGGGCTTGGGGATCCCCTACCAACCGTTCGCCGAGGCGCTTCGGCACTACGTCGACCACGTGGAGCCGCTTGCCCTCGGCCGCTTCGGTGGCGATCTTCATCGGCTCGTGCCGGAGCTCCCTCACCGGGTCAGCGGTCTAGGGGATGCCCTCGAGTCTGACGCCGACACGGAACGCCACCGGCTGTACGAGGCTGTTGCCCTGTGGCTCTCCGACGCGTCGGCGGCGTGCCCGGTCGTGCTCGTTCTCGACGACCTTCAATGGGCGACCCGGCCGACCATCGAGCTGCTGCGCCATGTCCTCGGTGCAAGCCATGCATCCAGGCTGCTGGTCATAGCGACCTACCGCGACAGCGACGTGGGCCCTTCGCACCCCATGACCCAGGTTCTGGGGGACCTGCTTCGCGCCGACGGTTCATCCGCGATCCCGGTCGACGGGCTCGCGGTGCACGACGTGCTCAACCTCTTGTCGATGGCAGCTGGGCACGATCTGGACGAGCGCGGCTCGGATCTGGCGACCGTGCTCCACTCGACGACCGGCGGCAACGCCTTCTTCGTCGCCGAGACGCTCCGGAACCTCATCGAGACCGGTGCCATCGTCGAGGAAGGCGGTGCGTGGGTTTCGGCCCGTCCCGGCGAGAACCTGCCACTTCCTCTCGGCGTGCGGGAGGTGGTGAGGCGCCGACTGTCGAGGCTCGACGGCCTCGCCCACGAAGCGCTGGAGGTCGGAGCGACGATCGGCGAGCAGTTCGAGGGCCGCCTTCTCATCGCAGCGGGTGGTTTCGAATCCAGCACCCTTGAACCGGCCCTGCGGTCGGCAAACAAAGCCCGTCTGATCGAGGAGGTGCAGGGACCCGTCATCGCGTTTCGGTTCGCTCACGCCCTCGTGCGCACGACGCTGTACGAGGACCTTTCGGCGATGCGGCGTGCCGTGCTCCATCGTCGAGTGGCCGAGGCGATCGAGAAGGTGACCCCGCCAAATGCCCTGCGGCCGGCCGATCTCGCCTTTCACTACGGGGCCGCGGCGACCGACGGGGACGCGACCAAGGCGGTCGAGTGGTCGACGATCGCGGGACGTGACGCGTCCGAGAGATTGGGCTTCAGCGAGGCCGTCGCCCATCTCGGGAGCGCGCTGGCGCTCCGCCGGCGAGCAGGTTTCGGATCCGATGCCGAGGAATGCGATCTGATGATCGAGCTGGGACATGCTCAGTGGGCCCTGGGCGATCCCGGAGGCCGTACGCTCCTGCTCGACGCGGCCGGGCTGGCAGACAAGCTTGGCGATGTCGCACGCGCGGCGCGTGCGCTTCTCGCCGACTATCGCGGGATGCCGGCCACGATCGGCGCGACCGACGCGGAGCGCGTGCGCGCCATCGAGGTCGCGCTCGAAGCAATGGGCGACGAGCCGAGAGTCGAACGCGCTCTTCTTACCTCGGAGCTGGCGTTAGCGCTGACCTATGCAGCGGGCAGCTACGAGCGACGCCGGGCGCTGGTGGAAGACGCGGTAGCGATGGCCCGCACGCTGAGCTCACCGAGAACCCTAGCGACGTGCTTACAGAACTACTGGGTGTCCATCTGGGCTCCGGGGACCATCGGCTCGCGCCATCGTGCCTACGACGAGCTCGATGAGCTCGGTGAGCTGATCGACGACCCCGTCTGGCACGCGCTCGCTCAACCCCATCGCATCGTGCAAGCGGTGGAGTGCTGCGATATCGACCGGGCCTGGCGGCTCGCCGACGCGTTCGAGCCGATGGCCGAAGATCTGGGGCTTCCCCTGGTGAAGTGGATGGCCGCGTTCCACCGAGCAGGGCTGCTCGAGGTCGGCGGCGATCTCGAAGGAGCCCGAAAGGTGGCTGACGAGGCCCGTGCCTATGGGGAGGCCGCAGGTCAACCCGACGCTCCACTGTTCCACTCGGTGCAGATCGGCATGGTCCAACTTTGGCATGACGACTTCGAGGTGCTGGTCGAGACACTCGAAGGCGTCCACCAGGTGTTCCCCGACGTCCCGGGGCTTCCCCCGTTTCTGGCCCTGATGCTGCAACGGGCGGGCCGAACAGACGACGCCCTGGCCGTTGCGAGCGACATGCTCCGCGCGCCCCGTGACATGGCCCCCGACGGCTCATTGCTCACGGGGTGGACCGTGCTGGCCGACCTCGTCAACCTGACCGGAGCGAAGGACTACGCCCCCGCGCTCCTCGACGTCCTCCGACCGAACTCGTCGACCGTCGTGGGCAACGGAGTCAACTGGAACGCGTCGGTCGCGTTGCGGGTCGGCCAGCTCGAAACACTCCTCGGTGAGTGGGCGCGCGCGGCCGCGTCGTTCGATCTAGCCGACGACATCGCCTTGAGAATGCGTGCGCCACTCTGGCAAGCGGTCGCGGCGACGGAACGGGCCTGGATGCACGCGCGGCGGGGAGGACCGGGAGATCGCGACCGCGCCCTCGAGCTGATCGACATCTCGCTCGAGCTCGCCGAGCCTCGCGGCGCTCAGCTCCTGCAGTACCGCTGCTCTCTCGTCCTCGCCGATCTGTAAAACGCGGTCACGTCGAGAAGTGGGCGAAGCGCACTGCGCGTGTACTGAAGCAATGACGCTCCAGGACCGTGCGCGCGGCGAAGCCATGGCCGTAATAACGCTCTTGGCGTCGACCGATGCTGACAGCGACGACCTCTTGGTCCAACGACTTCAGGAGATCGCTGGCGAGCCGGAGTTGGCGGAAGCCGTCATTCGCATCTCGCATCCGCGCTGCTCGTCTACCTCCGTGAGACGGCAGTTCGCAACGAGAAGTGGTCCGCGGTCGCGCCAAGTCGGCGTGTGGAATTTGGCCCGCTGCGCTTGGTCGACCCGTGCCGCGCGAATGGCGGCGCTCCGCGATCGCGGGGACGGTGGGAGCGCCGCCATTGCAAGTGCGACCCGCGGTTTGGAGCGCTATTCCACGGTCGCCCGCTCGGCGGGTTCGATGGAGCGAGGCCGATCGGACAACCACCACAACGATGAACCCAGATCCGAGGTCCGTCAACTCGCAGACGGCTCCTCCCACCGCCGGACGCGACCCTCGCATGGTCGAACGAGGGCGCGTCGCCTAGGAACCGCGGGGGCACCGAGCACAACGACCACGCGGTCTAGGGCTCGAAGTGGCGACCGATCTCGGTGAGGTCGAACGTGTCGGGCCCCAGACGCCACACACTCGGCCTGCTCGAGCTCAACGTCGTGACGATGATGCGTTCCCGCACGCGCAGCCGACTTCGTATCCGTGACGCACGTCAACGACTAGCTGCGCTACCGAGGTCGAGTGTCCCCTGGAAGTTGGCACGCCTGATCGCGTCCACGATTGACGATTCGCGTCCGCACTCCTCGCAAATGTAGGGCCACTCGTCCGCCATCGGAGCACGGCAATACTCGCAGCGGTCGCGACTCCTCACGCCCGAGCGGTACCCCTCCGTCAGAGCCAAGAACCACACGTCCGTCATCCGGGTCGCCCAAGACTCACCGCGACCGGCACACTCGAGCGCATGAGGCTGGGCGTGCTACAACCGATGCTGGCGAGCACACAGCCACCGACCACGGCGGCCGAGTGGGCGTTCGAGCCGAAGCTCGACGGCTGGCGCGCGCTCGTCTACATCGACGGCACCGTCACGATACGGACCCGCACCGGCCGCGATATCACCGCCAACGCCTGAGTGAAACAGCAGACCAGCCGGGCGCGCGAGCGACATCACCTGCCCGGCGGCGCGTCGAAGCCCATTCTGGAAGACTGACTTCGTGGAGGCAACGACGGGATATGCCAAGTGCGGCGATGCCCATGTTGCGTACTCGGTCCTGGGTAGTGGGCCGCTCCAACTTCAGTATGTGTCGTCTTACACAATCTCAATCGATTCACTTGACGACGATCCGCACGTCGCGCACTACTTTCGACGGCTTTCCTCGCTCGGCTCGCTGACCCGCTTCGACGGTCGGGGCGTCGGCATGTCGGATCCGATAACGCACGGTCGTGGACCTACGGTCGAGAGCTTCGCTGACGAGGTGGTCGCGGTGCTCGACGCCCGTCGCGTCGAACGTGCGGTTCTGATCGCAGAAGCCGGCGGCGGACTTGCCGCGATCGAAGTTGCAGCCTCCCGTCCCGACCGCGTGCAGTCCTTGGTGCTCGTTAACTGCTACGCACGCGCCATCAGAGGGGACGGCTATCCATACGGCCACACGCGGGACCTCGTCGAGTCGTTCCTGAATCAAAACCTGGATCCGAGCCAAAGTTGGGAACTCGACGGTTCGGACGACTTGACGCTGATCGCACCGACGATGAAGGGGGATGCTCGGTTTCGTGAGTGGTGGCAGCGATCTTCGCGTCGGGGCGCGAGCCCTGCCAGCGCGCTCGCGCTGTTGACGATGACGATCTATGCCGATGTGCGCGATCGGCTCGCCCGCATCGCGACTCCGACTCTCGTGATACATCGCGCTGGAAACCGGTTCATTCCGGTGGAGCTAGGTCGCTACCTCGCCGAGCACATCACGGGCGCGCGCTACGTCGAACTCCCTGGCAGCGACCATTCGCCGTGGACAAAGAGCGGCGACGAAATACTGGACGAGATCGAGGAGTTCTTGACCGGCCAACGAACATCGACTGGCGAACGCGTCCTGGCGACCGTCATCTTCACCGATATCGTCGATTCGACCGGTCGCGCCGCCGCGCTGGGTGACCGGGCGTGGCGCGCCTTTCTCGACGCGCACGATGCGATCGTCCGTGCCGAACTCCAGCGCTACGGCGGCCGAGAAGTGAACACCACAGGAGACGGTTTCTTCGGCGCCTTCGACAGTCCGACCCAGGCCGCGCGCTGCGCCCGATCCATCGTTACGGCGGCAGCCGACAACAACATCGCGGTACGAGTCGGTGTACACACCGGAGAATGCGAACGGCGAGGGGATGACCTCGCTGGCTTGACGGTTCACATCGCTGCACGAATCGAGGCCCTCGCCGCCTCGGGCGAGGTGCTCGTCTCGCGCACTGTCCGGGAC
>JAUZEI010000527.1 GCA_030839105.1 Actinomycetota bacterium | reverse complement strand
CAGAGTCGTCGCGGAACGCGAAGGGGGAACTGGATCGTCTCTCCAGTCGTCGGTCGAGGTTGCTTGACGCGTACCTCGGCGGAGCGGTCACCCTTTCGGACTTCCAGGCGGAGCAGTCGGCTATCTGCGCTGCAATTCGTTCGGCTGAACAAACGGTCAGCGCGAACCAGGCGCGGCTGCGAGAAGGACGCCGCCTAATCGGCGACGCCCTCGACGATCTCAAGCCCCGAAACAGCCATCGACCCCACACGGCACGGCGGCAGCGCATCTTCGAGACGATCCACGTCGCACCGGAGAGATAACCGCCGTCGACTTTCGGCAGCCGTACGCCCTCCTGTTGGGCGGTTCTAGTAACGACACTTTGGTGGAGGTGAACGGACTCGAACCGTCGACTTCTACGTTGCGAACGTAGCGCTCTACCAGCTGAGCTACACCCCCGAGGACCAGCCAGCGTACCAAAGCACCGCCGTGTCGCTTTCCGACCTCGTCCCCGCGAAATCAGCCGGCCGTCGATCGTTGGGCCGACTCGATCGCGGCTTGGAGCCTCGACGCGACGATCGTGGTCGTGAGGTCGCCGCGTGTGCGCTCGAGCACCGCGCGCAGCGCGTCCGTCGTGCGCCGTAGACCGCCGGTCACCCCGTCGGGATAGTCGATCGTCACGAGCAACGAGTAGATCTCGTCCATGGCGCGCATCAACGTCTCGGCGCGTGCAAGCTCGCCGGCGCGCAGCTGGTCGAGCAGCTGCCGGCGAAGCTCGCTCGCGGCTTCCGCGAGACCATTGCAGTACGGCGCGATCTCGATGCCGAGCTCGGCCGGTCCCGGCAACGGCAGATCGCGCACCAACGCGAGCGTGAGCCACGCTTCCGCGAGTTCCTTCTTCGCGTCGTTGAGCGGACCACCGGTGCGCACGTCGGGCTGACCCGAAAGCGCCGCGTCCGCGGCGGCGAGGTGATCACGCGCTTCGCGGGCCAAAGTCTGCGCCGCGTCGTACTCGCCGCGATGCGTCGAACGGATGGACGCCGCGCACGCCTGGATCGCCAACCGCGACGCGGTGATCGTGATCTCGCGCGCCCGGTGCTTTTCTTCGAACGCCGCGCGCGCGGCCTCACCGAGCGCTGCGATCTCCGGTCCGCGATCCACAGCCGAATGCTACGACCGCGGCGGAGCTACCAGCTCACAGCAACGCCCGTTCGAGCGGCTACGACGACGCCGCGCGCCGCAACACCCAGTCGGGTGCGGGCTGACGGCGCATCGACCGCACCTTGGCCGAGCGCTCGAGTTGGATCGAGCGCGCATACACCCACAGCGCGCAGAAGGCGCCGAACGCGAGGGCAGAAAGCGCGAACAACACCCACGCGATCAGCGAGTTCGTCGCCATCGCAAGAATGCCGAGTCCGCCGACGACGACCAGCAGTGTTCGCAACACGTCGCGCCGTCGCTTCCCGGCCCGGTAGCCGGGTGACACGCGCGGCTTCGCGCCGGAAGTGCGCAGCACTCCGTTGGTACGACCGAGGACATCGAGTCGGTAATTGAAATCACCGATCGAGTCGTTTGCCCGCTCCGCACGGGATCGCAGCATGGGCGGCACCAAAACGACTGCCCACAATGCAGCGAGAATGACCAGGACCACGAGTGTCAAGACCTCTCGACCACCTTTGTTGTCGACAACGGTAACAACGGATGTCCAACGAGTGGTGGATCACCCGCAATGATGCGGCGCAGTCTCGGCGAGATGGCGTGTCCACGACAAACTCACGAAGACGAATTCGTTTGGAGAGATTGGAGAGTTGCTTTCGGAAAATCGTCCGCTCCGCAACGGACCATCCAGGAAACCCGACGCGACTACGCGGCGACGAATTCTGGGAAAGGATTAGGCCAACAGATTTCGGAGGCTCGTACCCAGAAGCACTCAGAGGCCAAACGGATCGGGATCGGTTCCGTCGGATTGTCGACGATATGTGCCCGACCGCCCGCCGGTCTTCTCCCACAGTGCGAGGTCGCCGATCGTCATCGAACGGTCGATCGACTTGCACATGTCGTAGATCGTCAGCGCCGCGATCCCGGCCGCGGTCATCGCCTCCATCTCCACACCAGTCCGATCGACCGTGTCGACATTGGCCTCTACCTCGACGTATGTGTCCTCGAGGCGGAAGTTGACGAGCACAGCACCGACGAGCAGCGGGTGGCAGAGCGGCAGCAAATGCGGAGTCTGCTTCGCAGCCTGGATGCCGGCGACCCGGGCCACGGCGAGCACGTCACCCTTCGTGATCGCGCCCGACGCGATCGCGGAAGCGGTCTCCGGCTCCATGTAGACGCGACACCGGGCGACGGCCCGGCGGTGGCTCGGTTCCTTGGCCGTGACGTCGACCATGCGAGCCCGGCCGAGGGGATCGAGATGGGTGAACTCCGGAGGCATGGCGGCGAAGTCTAGGCCGTCACCCGAAATTCACGACCGGACGTGGGGAACTGGCCCCGTTCGCGGCGCCGCAGGCCTAGCCGCCGATCTGGCTCATGGAACGACCGGGCCGCACGAAGTCGACCTGACCGATTCGGTGGCCGGCCCACTTCGTCGCCACCGCACCTTCGATCGCACGTGCCAGCCGGTCGTCGAGATCGGGCTCCTCGAGTCCGCTTCCGACGCGCAACACGACGCGCAGATCCGTCTCGTCGAGCGCGAACAGACACGTCCGGAACTGCCCTTCCGCAGTGACGCGCACGCGGTCGCAGTTGTCGCAGAACGGTTCACTCACACTCGCGATCACGCCGATGTCGCCGATCCCGTCGCGGAACACGAAGCGCTCCGCCGGTTCGACGTGTTCGGGATTACCGGGCTCTAGCGGGAACACGCCGTTGATGCGCTCGATGATCTCGTGCGCAGGCACGACCTTGTCGTGACTCCACTCGCCTTGTGCGTCCAGTGGCATGAACTCGATGAAGCGAAC
>JAUZEI010000519.1 GCA_030839105.1 Actinomycetota bacterium | reverse complement strand
GCAACGTCACCGACGTCGACGACTCGATCCTGCCCAAGGCGCGTGAGCTCGGCGTGCCGTACCTCGAGCTGGCGGAAGCCGAGATGGCGCGCTTCCACAGCGACATGGACGCGCTCGAGATGCGCGCCCCCGACGCGGAGCCGCGCGCGACGGAGTCGATCGACCTGATCATCGAGCTCGTCGGTCAGCTGCTCGAGTCGGGGAACGCCTACCTCACGCACGGCACCGCCTACTTCGATGTCTCCTCCTTCCCTCGCTACGGCGAGCTTTCGCACTACTCCGAAGAGCAGATGATCCGGCTCGCGCGGGCGCGGGGTGGGAACCCCGACGATCCGCATCGGCGCCGGCCCCTCGACTTCGTGCTCTGGCAGCCGTCGTTGGCCGACGAACCTGCGTGGCGCGCGCCGTTCGGCGTCGGCCGTCCCGGTTGGCACATCGAGTGCTCGGCGATGGCGATGCACGAGCACGGCCCGACGATCGACCTTCACGGGGGCGGGACCGATCTCATCTTCCCGCATCACGAGAGCGAGATCGCGCAGAGCGAGAGCCTCACGAACAAGCCATTCGTCACGCATTGGTTGCACTCGGCGATGGTCAACTACGAGGGTGAGAAGATGTCGAAGTCGCTCGGCAACCTGGTGTTCGTCGACGAGCTCCTGAAGCACGCCGACCCGCGCGCGATCCGGCTCGCGCTCATGCGGCACCATTACCGCCACGGCTTCGAGTGGTATCACACCGATATCGAAGAAGGCACCGCGTTGTTGCACCGCCTCCTGGCCGCGGCGGCGTTGCCGACCGGTCCCGATCCGCGCTTGTTCGCGCAGAGAGTCCGCGACGCGATCGACGACGATCTCGATACGCCGCGCGCCCTCGACGCGCTCGACGATCTTGCGAGCGCGATCCTTTCCGGTGGTGACGACCCCGCGGCGCACTCGACGTTGTGTGAGCTCGGCCGTCTGCTCGGTGTCGATCTCGAGCGACCGATCTCCACCGGCCCGGCCTGAACACGCCGCACCTCAGCGGCCCGTTCGGAACGGTGAAATGGGACCGGTCGCGAACGGGGGCGTTGGTAGCCTCGACGCGTTCCCACCTGGTCGCCCTGGTTGCTCTGGCGACGCACAGCCGGCCGACGATAGAGACAGCATGAGCGAGCAGATCACGGTCAAGCTCCCGGACGGATCGACCCGGGAGTACGCGTCGGGCGCGACGCCGGCCGAGGTCGCGGCCTCGATCGGCAAGGGCCTGGCCAAGGCCGCGATCGCCGCCAAGGCCGACGGCGAGTGGGTCGACCTGTCGCGGCCGCTCGACCACCACGTCGCGTTGCAGATCGTCGTACCCGACTCCGACGACGGCCGCGAGGTGCTGCGGCACTCCACCGCGCACGTGATGGCCGAGGCGGTGACGCGTCTGTTCCCGGGCACGAAGGTCGCCATCGGTCCGGCGATCGCCGACGGCTTCTACTACGACTTCGATCTCCCCGAGGGCCAGACGTTCAGCGACGACGACCTCGGCCGCATCGAGGCGGAGATGCGCAAGATCGTGAAGGCCGACCAGCGGTTCGAGCGGTCCGAGCTCACGTACGACGAGGCACTCGACCTCTTCGCCGACCAGCCGTACAAGCGCGAGATCATCGAGAAGGTGCGCGCGGGTGCGGCCGACGATGAGGACGCGGGTGAAGCGGGTGGCGACGGCGCGGGTGTGTCGGTCTACCGCAACATCGTCCACGGTGGCGCGGGGAACGGCGAGGTGGCGTTCGTCGACCTGTGTCGCGGTCCGCACGTTCCGTCCACGGGCAAGCTCGCCGCGTTCAAGCTGCAGAAGGTCGCCGGCGCCTATTGGCGCGGCAACGAGAAGGGCCCGATGCTGCAGCGCATCTACGGCACCGCGTGGGAGTCGAAGTCGGCGCTCGACGAACATCTGCACCGGCTCGCGGAAGCAGAGCGACGCGACCACCGCAAGCTCGGCGCCGAGCTCGACCTGTTCTCGTTCCCGGAGGAGATCGGTTCGGGACTTCCGGTGTTCCATCCGAAGGGCGCGCTGATCCGGCGAGTCATGGAGGAGTACTCGCGCGAACGACACGAGGCGTCGGGCTATCAGTTCGTGAACTCGCCGCACATCACGAAGGAGAAGCTCTTCCAGACGTCGGGTCACCTCGACTGGTTCGCCGACGGCATGTTCCCGCCGATGCACCTCGAAGAGGGCGGCCAGGACGGCGCGGGCACGACGTACTACCTGAAGCCGATGAACTGCCCGTTCCACATCTTGATCTTCAAGAGTCGGACGCGTTCGTACCGCGAGCTGCCGCTGCGATTCTTCGAGTTCGGCACCGTCTATCGCTACGAGAAGTCGGGCGTCGTGCACGGTCTCACGCGGGTGCGCGGCCTCACCCAGGACGACGCGCACATCTTCTGCACCAAGGAACAGATGGCCGGCGAGCTCTCGTCGCTGCTCGACTTCGTTCTCGACGTCCTGCGCGACTACGGCCTCGACGACTTCTACCTCGAGCTGTCGACGAAGCCGCCGGGCAAGGCGGTCGGCTCCGATGATGAGTGGGACGAAGCTACCGAGGCCCTGCGGGTCGCGGCGCAGGACAAGGGTCTGGCGCTGGTGCTCGACGAGGGCGGCGGCGCGTTCTACGGACCCAAGATCAGCGTGCAGGCCAAGGACGCGATCGGGCGTACGTGGCAGATGTCGACGATCCAGCTCGACTTCCAGATGCCGCAACGCTTCGACATGCACTACGTCGGCGCCGACAACGAACGTCACCAGCCGGTCATGATCCACCGGGCGCTGTTCGGATCGGTCGAGCGCTTCTTCGCGGTGCTGGTCGAGCACTACGCAGGCGCGTTCCCCGCGTGGCTCGCGCCGGTGCAGGTGACCGTGCTCCCGGTGAGCGATCGCCACGACGCGTACGGCTTCCGCATCGTCGACCGGCTGAAGGCGGAGGGCTTCCGGGCCGAGATGGTCGACGGCTCCTCCGGTCAGCTCGGCTCGCGCATCCGCCGCGCCAAGACCGAGAAGGTGCCGTACATCCTCGTGGTGGGCGACGACGACGTCGAGAACGGAACGGTCGGCGTGAACCGGCGGGGGAGCGAGCAGCCCGAGCGGGGCGTCACGGTCGACGCGTTCGTCGAGCGACTCACGGCCGAAGTCATCGAGCACCGGTAAGGAACGGTAAGGGTCGTGAGTCTCGAGCGGTTGTGGGCCGACTGGCGCTCCGCGTACGTATCGAGTGCGGACGCGGAGCGGGACCGGGCCGGCTGCGTCATCTGCAAACTCGTCGTCGCGACCGACGACGCGGAAGCGCTCGTTCTCGAACGCACGACCGAGACCATCACGGTCATGAACCTGTTTCCCTACGGTTCGGGTCATCTCATGGTTGCGCCCGTGCAGCACGTGGCGGCCTTCGACGACCTCGGCGACGACGTCAACGTCGCCATCGCCCGGGCCCAGGTGCGGGCATTGCGGGCGATCCGGGTCGCGTATCGCCCGGACGGCGCCAATGTCGGCGCGAACCTGGGGAAAGCCGCGGGCGCGGGCGTGCCGGGTCACCTACACGTGCACGTGTTGCCCCGCTGGAACGGCGACACCAACTTCATGACGTCGATCGCCGAGACGCGCGTGCTCCCCGAGGCGCTGCGGACCGGCTACGAGAAGCTGAAATCCGTCTGGCCCGGGTAGCGTCCGCGCCGTGACGCATCCGAGCGACGACGATGACGACGACAGGAACGGCGGCTCGGAGGGAGACGCGCTGCCGGAAGACCTCGACGTCACCGCGTACGTCGGTCCGTACGTGTTCCCCGACATCAAGCGCCGTCGCATCGCCGGAACGATCTACGTCGGGCTCGGCGTTCTCGTGTTGTGGGCCGCGCTCGCCACCCACAACCGCGGTCTCCTCTTCGGGGCGATCCTCCTCGCCGCGATCGCGGCGTACCACTTCATCGCGGGTTGGTCGCTGAACATCGACCAGACCGAAGCGCTCGCCGTCGCGAGTCGCACGGTCGGCTTCCCGGTCGGACACGCGTCGGCACAGCTCGCATGGCGCGGACTTCGGTCGCGGCCCGCGTGGCGAATCCTCGTGTACAGCGCCGACGAACCGCCCAGCGTGCGCGGTCTTGTCGAGCTCGACGCCGTCGACGGAACGGTTCTCGGCGAGTACACCGAAACCAACCCCGAGGACTGGACGCAGTACCCCCGTTAGCGAGAGCTCCGGTGCGTCGCGTCGTTGAACGAACGCGGAGATTCGTGTTGGACTAGGTGCTCCCACTACAGAGGAGTCGCCCGGTGCAGAAACTCTGGAAAGAGTTCGTCGCGTTCATCATGACCGGCAACGTGTTGATGCTTGCCGTTGCCTTCGTCATGGGTGGTCTCACCAAGAAGGTCATTGACGACTTCGTCCAGTTCATCATCAACCCGATCATCGGGGCGATCGTCGGGAAGCCGGAGTTCAACAACACCCTCAAGCTCGGCAGCGGCTTGATTCAGTACGGCGCGTTTATCAACACCGTCATCAATCTCGTGATCACGGGCTTCGTCCTGTTCATGATCGTGAAGGCATATGACGCGTATCAGAATCGCAAGCGCGCGGCCGGTGAGGACGACTCTGGCGAAGAACCTGACGAGCAGGTGATGTTGCTCCGCCAGATTCGGGATGCGCTCGTCACGCGGGGGTGAGTGGCACTGCGCTCAGGCGCGGACCGGTTCCCTGCGTCCCCCGACGACCTTGTCGACGTGGTGCGCGGGAACCGGGTCGTAGTGCGAGTGCGAGATCGAGAAGCGACCGCGACCGCCGGTCATCGAGCGCAGGTCGATCGCGTAGCGCAGCACCTCCGACGTCGGGACGTGCGCGACGATCTCGACTTCGCCAGCGCCGAGCGACGCCGAGCCCTGGATCCGGCCCCGCTTGCCGTTGAGGTCGCCCATGATGTCGCCCTGGCTCGTCTCCGGAACCACGACGACCAGCTCGCTGACCGGTTCGAGCAGCACCGGGCCGGCCTTGGCGAGCGCGTCGCGTAGTCCCATCGCGGCCGCGGTCTTGAACGCCATCTCGGAGCTGTCGACCGGATGGTGCTTCCCGTCGTAGCACGTGACCTTCACGTCGACGACGGGGAAGCCCAGCGCCCCCCCGTGTTCCTCGGTGTCGAGCACACCCTTCTCGACCGCCGGGATGAAGTTGCGGGGGATCACGCCGCCGACGATCGCGTCGACGAACTCGTTTCCGCCGCCTCGTTCCTTCGGCTCGACGCGCAGCGACGCAACCGCGAACTGACCGTGGCCGCCACTCTGCTTCTTGAGCCGGCCCTCGGCCTCCGCGTTGGCGCCGATCGTCTCGCGGTACGCGACCTGGACGTCGTCGGTCTCGACCTCGACGCCGAACTTGCGCGCCAACTTCTCGGTCGCGATCGACAGATGCGTCTCGCCCATGCCGCGCAGCACCGTCTGGTGCGTCTCGGCGTTGCGCTCGATACGGAGCACCGGATCTTCCTCCTGCAACCGGTGCAGCGCGTTGGCGAGCTTGTCCTCGTCGCCCTTGCTCTTGGCGTGGATCGCGACCGCGAGGAGAGGCTCGGGCGCGGCCAACACGTCGACCTCGACGGTCGTGCCCTTCGCCGCCAGCACGTCGCCCGTCGAGGTGTGCGCAAGCTTCGCCACGGCCGCGATGTCGCCTGCCGCCACCTCGTCGACGGCATCTTGCTCCTTGCCGCGCATCGAGAACAGCTGGTGCATGCGCTCGTCCGTTTTGGAGCGCGCGTTCGTGAGCACATCGTCGTGCTTGACCGTTCCTTGCAGCACCTTGAACAGATTGACGTGCCCGACGTACGGATCGACGATCGTCTTGAACACCAACGCGCCGGGCTGCCCACCGTCGAGCGCGGGGGCGGGCGCTTCCTCGACGAGGAACCGGGCGAGCAGGTCGATCCCGATCAGCTTTGTCGCGCTGCCGCAGAGCACGGGAAACACCGACCCCGACGCGACGCCGGCCGCGAGCGCGCGGGCGAGCTCGGCGATGT
>JAUZEI010000506.1 GCA_030839105.1 Actinomycetota bacterium | reverse complement strand
GCGCGGAGCCTGCTCCGCAGGTCGGCGATGAAGGGCAACGATGTTGTGTCACCCCACGAGATCGACGCGAACGGATCGCGCGTCCCAACCGCGCTCAGCACTTCGTCGATACGAATGTCGCCGGCTGCCCGGGTAAGGCGATAGCCACCGTGGTAGCCGCGTTGCGCCGACACGAGGCCGGCCGCTCTGAGCTCACCGAGGATCTTCGACAGGAATCCCTTCGGCACGGCCGTTGCCTGCGCGATCTCACCACTCTTCATGCGGACACCCGGCGCGGCCGATGCCAGCGCGATGCACGCGCGCAGCGCGTAGATGGACTTCGCGGGCGGCCACGCAACCCCGCGCCCGACGCCCTGGTCCAACGGTGTCGTTGCTGTCATCGCGTGTCCGCTCCCGGTGAGCTGCGAGCCATGGGGAAGGCAGTATGTAATGTAACTAGATCGAATTAGTGTAGATGACGGCGGTCCGTCTGTGCGAGTGCCCGACCAGTCCGGACCATCCGAGCATCGCGACCGAGCACCGAGCGCCCGGCAATTGGCGCCATCCGCTCGTCTCGTAAGCTCCCGGCGACGGGTTGCCCGCCCTGTGATCGCGGGTACAAGCGGTCGTCGAGCCCGCGCCGTCCCGCCGGCGAGTTTGGGAGAATGTACGCATGACGCTCGTGCATCGAGTGCTGTATCCGACGGCGATCGAATCGCTCGCGGAGTACCGTAAGGTCCGCGGCGGTCGGGGAATCGAGGCCGCCCGGGGGCTCAGCGCGGACGAGATCATCGCCGAGCTCGAAGCGTCCGGATTGCGGGGTAGGGGCGGCGCGGGATTCCCCACCGGCCGTAAGTGGCGCACGGTGCGCGACTACTGCTCGACGTTCGAGCGGACGTCGGTGGTGGTGAATGCCGCCGAGGGTGAGCCCGGCACGTACAAGGACCGCACGATCCTGCGCAACGATCCGTACCAGGTGATCGAGGGCGCGCTCATTGCGGCGCACGCGGTCCGCGCCGATCAGATCATCTTCGCCACCAAGCGGTCGTTTTCGGCCGAGGTCGGGCGGCTCCGCTCCGCGATCGACGAGTTCAAGGGCGCGGGCTGGCTCGACGGCATCGAGGTCGATGTCTTCGAAGGACCGAACGAATACCTTTACGGCGAAGAGACGGCGCTGTTGGAGACGATCGACGGGCGGTACCCCCTTCCGCGCATCGCGCCTCCTTACCGGCGAGGGGTTCGCGAGGTGGTGGAGTCGCCCGCCGACATCGGAACCGGGAGCGGTTCGTCGGCCCACGTCGAGATGGCCGGACCCGGGGACGACAACGACGCGCCGCCCGCGCTGGTCGACAACGTCGAGACCATGGCGAACGTGGCGCGCATCCTCGCTCGCGGGGCCGAGTGGTTCCGCACCGAAGGTACCGAGGAGTCTCCGGGCACGATCGTGTGCACGGTTACGGGCGCGACGCAATACCACGGAGTCGGCGAGGTGATCATGGGCACGCCGCTGCGCGAGGTCATCGAGATGATCGGCGGCGGAGCCCGGCCCGGCCGCCGGATACGAGCAGTGCTTCCGGGTGTGTTGAGCGCCATCATCGACGCGTCGGCGCTCGACACTCCCGTCAGCTACGAAGCGTTGGCGGCGATCGGCTCCGGCCTGGGGTCGGCGGGCTTCGTCGTGTACGACGACACCGACGATCTCGTTGCGGTCGCCGCCGGCGCCTCGCGGTTCCTTGCCGTCGAGTCGTGCGGTCAGTGCACGCCGTGCAAGCTCGACGGTCTACGGATCTCTGAGCTCCTCGATGCGGTCGCCGGCAACACGGCCGCCGCGAATGACGTCGCGGAGCTTCGCTCGCGCGTCGCGACGGTCGCCGACGGTGCGCGCTGTTCCCTCGCGACCCAGCAGCAGGTCATCGCGCTGAGTCTGCTCGAGCGTTATGCCGGCGATGTCGAGGCCCACGTCGAAAAGCGCACTCCCGCGGCGAAGCCGGCGGCCGTTGCCGAGCTCGTTGCCATTGACGAAGGTGTGGCACACATCGACGAGCGTCACGTCGACAAGCAACCCGACTGGACGTACGACCCCACCGACTCCGGCAAGACGCCGGCGGCCCGGTTGGGAGAGCATCGCGATCCGGCCGCGCTCGACGACTGAGTTTCTCGCGCGGTCGACTCGCCGACTTCGAGAGCCCAACGTGCGCGGTACACCGCCTGCTCGGGGGCACCCAGCGGACCCGGCATCAGAGGAGTGTGCGACCGGCCCTTCCGAACGTTCCCGGACACGAGATCGCCTGCGAGATCCTCGCCGTGTGGACGTCGGTTAGCTCTCGCCGACCAAGGTGTAGCCGAAGCCGGTGAGAGCGCCCCGCAGGCGGCCTTCGCTGTGGGGTTCGTAGCCGATGCGGTCCATCAGCAGGTAGCCGAAGTGGCGGCGACGGCCCACGATCGCGATGGCGCCCACAACTTCGATGCGGACGGTCAACGAGCTCCTCGGCAAGAAGAGACGACGACCGAACGGGAAGGCGAGCGCGATGCCGTCTTCACGAATCGTGAACTGCCACGGGAGCCAACGGCCGTGTATGTACGCGACCAGTGCGAACAGCGTCGCCCACTGGATCGCATGATTCGAGTCGACGTACAGCACGACCGCGCCCAAGCCCAACAGCAGTTTGGGCCACCAACGCAGGAATCGGTTCCGGCCCAGATAACCGGCCTCGGCCATCAACCGAGGCTAGTTCGTGGGGATCGTGAGATCGGAGTGAAGCCGGCGACCCGTGAAATCGGCGCCGGGCGCCTGATCCACTGATCGAGCTCCGGGGCGGGAGCGGACGCGACGACGCCTCCGGCGGCTATGGCAATGCGTGAACCGGAGGCGTCGTACCCGACGTCCGCGCGTAGAGGGGGTCGCGGGCGCCGGAAATATTGTCGGCCGGCGCCCACAATCTCTGTAGCGCGGACCGACCATTCGGCGCGGATCTCGGGGCTCGGCGCTTTACCCCCTGGCGCTTCCTGCCGAAGATACGGAGGTGAACCTCACCCAGTGTCCGTACGACGGCGCCCAGATCGACGTGGAAGTCTCGCCGGGCGGCTCGCTGCTCCTGACGTGCGCCGCCTGCTCCGCGGTCTGGGAACGCCACGGT
>JAUZEI010000495.1 GCA_030839105.1 Actinomycetota bacterium | reverse complement strand
GACGACGGGCGGCCGAGTCGGCGGCGTGGTCACCCGCACCGTCGTCGGCGCGGTCGTGGCCGCGACCTTCGGACGCGGCGCACGCTTCTTGACGACAGTCGCGGCGCGTTCCAAAGTCTGTGTCGTCACGGCTTGCGAATTCGACGTCGGGATGACATCGGTGGCACGGGAGCTCGGCGCTGCCGCATGGTCGAGGATCACGCCGACGACCACCAGCGCGACCACGCACATCATGGCGCCCAACACCGCTTGGTGCGTCTGACGCGCGGGCCGACGATCCGCGTCCTCCGCGTCGGTCGCGTCGTTGCCTTCGCCGGTACTCGTCATTGCCGGTCACGCCGCGATGTGTTGGTCGTCAACGATGTGGTCCCGGACAACGAATGCGCAGGCGTCGACGCATGAGCCGTGGCGGAAAGACTCGAACGAACCATGATCGCTACCGCCCTCTTCCCCCTCGTCCGCCGACCCCGCGTCTCTCGAGCGCCGCGGCACCGAGGTATGGCTAGTGCCCCCGGGTCGCGGCGATCAATTCCGCGGTGGCGTCTACCGCATCCCGTCGGCACCATATGCGAGACCCGCGGCAGATAGGTCTCACGGGCAGACGGCCGTGCCGACGGGACAAGGTCGACCAGAATCGACGTCCGGCCTTGCGCTACGGGGCGTCGCGATTCGCCACGCATCGCGCCCGACTCGGCACGACGCTCTCGAAGATTCTCGGGCGAAACGCCGGCCCTCACAACGTGGTCAGGTCCGTATCGTCGCGTTGCGTGATCGACTCGACACGCTCCATGAAATAGATACTGATCGCGCGGGAGCGCTCAGGCAGTGAACCGCGCTGGCGTCGACGCGTACGCCGGAATGTCGAGCCCGACCTCGAGCTGCTTGAACGTCAGGTTTTGGTACCGACGGTTCGCGTACCGGTTCGGGGGGTCAGCACCCCCTGCCGTCGCAGGCTGTCCACCTTGTCGCGAGGTCTTCGCGAGATTGAACATGAAACGAACAAAGGGGGTCGTCGTGAGGAGATTCGTCGTTACCGGCACACTGCTGTGCGTCGTGTCCGTGGGGTTGGCGGCCTGTCCCCGTTCGGTGAGTGCAAGCTCGCCGCCGGAGCCGCAGCTGCAGGTCTCCTGGGGTAGGTGTTCCGATCCGACGCTGACCGCGGCGCACGCGCAGTGCGGGTCGCTGCGGGTTCCGCTCGACTACGAGCGTCCGAGCGGCTCGACAATCGGGCTTGCGTTGGCCCGAGTGCAGCACACGTCGCCCGCATCGCAATACCAGGGCGTCATGCTCACGAACCCCGGCGGCCCCGGCGCCTCCGGGCTACAGCTTGCGACACTCGGCCAGTTCGTCCCCAACCACGTGGGCGAGCGGTACGACTGGATCGGATTCGATCCGCGCGGCGTCGGCTCCAGCACGCCGGCGCTCTCGTGTAGACCCGACTACTTCGCCGGTGACCGACCGCCCTATGTCCCCAGGAGGCCCGCGACCCTCCGGAAGTGGCTGTCACGCTCGAAGGCGTACGCCACTGCGTGCGAGGCGAACGCCGCGCAGCTCCTTCCGCACATGAAAACGACCGACTCCGCTCGCGACATGGACAGCATCCGAATCGCGCTCCGGGCAAAGCGCATCAGTTACTACGGACTGTCCTACGGCACCTACCTCGGTGAGGTGTACGCAACGCTGTTCCCGTCGCACGTTCGACGCATGGTGTTCGACAGCAGCGTCGACCCGCGCCACGTCTGGTACAAGGCCAACCTCGCCCAAGTCGTCGCAATCGAACGCAACATCAAGATCTGGTTCGCATGGCTCGCCGAGTACGACGACGTGTACCACCTTGGCACGACCGAACGAGCGGTGGAACGGCTGTTCTATCGACAGGTCGCGGCACTCAAGAAGCACCCGGCCCAGGGCGTCCTCGGCCCGGACGAATGGGAGGACGCGTTCTACGCAGCGGCGTACACTCAATCGGTCTGGACACTCTTCGGGTCCTTCTTCTCGAGCTGGATCCACCAACACAACGCCGGCGGTGTGATCGCGGCGTATCAAGCGTTCGACACCCCCGGCAACGACAATGCGTACGCGGCGAACAACGCCGTCGTGTGCACCGACGCGCCCTGGCCGCAGAAGTGGAGCACCTGGGCCAAGGACTTCTGGCGAACGTACCGGACCGCGCGTTTCGCGACGTGGAACACTGCGTGGTACAGCGCGCCATGTCTCTACTGGCCGGCGGCCGCCGGCCCGCGGGTCGAAGTGAAGGGCCACGGCGTGCCGGTCCTGCTCATCGACGAGACTCTCGACGCCGCGACCCCGTACGAGGGGAGCTTGACCGTGCGGACCCTCTTCCCGAGATCGAGTCTCCTTGCCGAACCGGGAGGCACGACTCACGCCGGCACACTGTTCGGCAACGCTTGTGTCGACGGCCATATCGCCGCTTTCCTCGCAACCGGGATATTGCCTTCACGCAAGGCCGGCCGCCGCGCCGACGCGACATGCAAACCATTCCCCCGCCCCGTACCTAGCGGTGCCGGGGCCACGCAGACATTGTCGAGGGGCCGGCCGGGACTACGCCCGTCGGCGCTCGTGCATCCTTGAGCGCACGGCCTTCCTGATCGTTGCTTCATTGCTCACCCGAACGGCGGTCGCCGCGCCCGGACGAGTCGGGCTCGACGCATGGCCTCGACACCGCGGGCCGCTGCGGCGCGCAGCGCGAGGCTGATCGCGTCCACCCGATCTCGGGTTCGACGAGGTTGCGAGATCCGACTGTGCGAGCACGCTGAGAAGCGGGTCGAGAGCCCGGCAGGTCTTTCGGGCACGAGCGCACGCATATCGACCGCGTTCATCGGTGCCAGCAACCAACTGTTCTGGTGGTTGTCCGGGGGGAGGCATTGCAGCTAGCTGCAAATTGTTGCGGCACATCCCCGTCGCGCGCTTCGCGAGTCAATATTTCCTGCTAGCCGTAATGCGCACGAGATGAGGTCGCCACGACCATGCTTGGGTCGAACGGATTGGACACCATGGCATCCCGCCTTTTGATCGTTGACGACAACGCGCAATTCCTCGGGGCGGCGAAGGACTTGCTGGAGCGGCAGGGCGTCGACGTGATCGCCGTCGCGTCGACCGCGGCCGAGGCGATCGGCATCACGCACGAGCTCCGGCCCGATTGCGCTCTCGTCGACGTGGACCTCGGTGCCGACAACGGCTTCGATCTCGCGGTCCGGCTCGCGGCTGACGGTGCATGCCCCGTTGTACTCATCTCCGCGTACAGCGAGACGGACTTCGCCGACCTGATCGCCGCCAGTCCGGCCGTCGGGTTCATCTCCAAGGCTGACCTCTCGGCGCAGAGAATCGCAGATGTTCTCGGCCGCGGGCGTCCATTGCCGAGCTAGCGTGCCGTCGCGCACGACGCGGGTCGTGGCGCCGAGGTGGACATGAAGCTCGGACTCACCTGGCGGACCTCGATCGCGAGCATCTTGCTCGCGATCATCGTGGCCGGCGCGTTCGCGTTTCTCATCTTCGCCATCAGTACCGAGCGGCACAGTGAGCGCGTCACGGCCCAAGCTCTGGATGAGCTCGATGTGGGCAGCGATCTCGAGCGGACGATCCTCGACCTCGAAACGGGCGCCCGCGGCTTCGTCATCACGCACGACGCGTCGTTCCTGCAGCCTTGGCAGAGCGCCCGCGCGACCTTTTCGAACGACGCCCGGCAATGGCTGGCGATGATCGACGACCCGAGCCAGCAGTTGCCCGCAGAACGCATCGTTACCGACATCCGTTCGTACATCAGCGAGTATTCCGATCCGTTGGTCGCGGCGGTTCGCAAAGGAGATCCGGCCGCGTCGAGCGCCGCCACCGCCCGCGCCGGGAAGACTCGAGTTGACTCCATTCGGGCCCAGTTCGACGCGTTTCGATCGGCGGAGCGTGCGATCGTGAGGCAAGAACAGGCTCGAAGCAAGACAAGATCGACGCGGGCAATCGTCGCGGCAACCGCAGGAACGATCGGCTCTGTCGTCCTCGTAGCGGTTTTCGCCGCGTACCTCGCGTACGCAATCGTCAGGCCCGTCCGGCGGGCCGCAGCGCTCGCCGAGCGCCTTGCCGGAGGAGATCTCACGGCGCGCATGACGGAAACGGGAGCCGGCGAGATCGGGCTGCTCGAACACTCGTTCAACAGGATGGCAGGCTCGCTCGAGGCGCACCGCGACGACCTACGGGCGCTTGCGGACGAACAGACGGCGCTGCGGCGGGTGGCGACATTGGTCGCGCGCGGCGCCGCGCCGGCTGAGGTCTTCGAAGCCGTCGCCGGCGAGATCAATCATCTCCTGTCATCTGACAGCGCACGGCTGCTGCGATATGAGGTGGATCACACCGCCGTCGTCGTCGCCGCAGTGAATGCGCCGGGCCGTGACATACCAATCATCGAGCGCATTCCTTCAGAAGGTGAAAGCCTCGCGGCAAGGGTATTCCGAAGCGGCAAGGCCGTCTCGCTGGAAGCCGACACGGCGGCGACGACGGTTGGGGCACGGATGCACAGCGCCGGCCTCAGTTGTGCGACCGGCGCCCCCATCGTGGTCGATAACCGGCTTTGGGGCGTGGTTGTCGTTGCCTTCACGCAGCCGCCCGCACCTGCCTACGAAATCGAGCAGAGGATCGCTGCGTTCACGGAGCTCGTCTCCACCGCAGTCGCGAACGCACAGGGCCGTGCCGACCTCGAAGCGTCACGGGCGCGCGTGATCGCGGCGGCCGACGAGACCCGCCGCCAGATCGAGCGCGACCTGCACGACGGGACTCAACAACGGCTGTTGACCATCGGACTAGAGGTACGCGCCGCGCAAGAGATGCTGCCGGATAACTCGCCCGAGCTCGAAGGGCGGCTTGCCCGGCTTTCCGCGGGCATATCTGCAGCTGTCACTGAGCTGCACGAGCTATCACGCGGACTGCATCCCGCGATCCTGTCGCGCGGCGGCCTCGTACCAGCACTGAGATCGCTCGCGCGCCGGTCCGCCATTCCTATGGAACTCGGCGTGCGCGTGCGCGAACCGCTGCCGGAGCCGGTAGGGATCGCGGTGTACTACATCGTGTCCGAAGCCGTGACGAACGCGACGAAGCACGCCCAGACGTCGCGCGTCCAGGTTGAGGTGGTCACCGAGGATTCCGTTGTTGACGTCTCGATACGGGACGACGGCGTCGGGGGTGCGGACCCGACGCGCGGCTCCGGACTTCTGGGTTTGCGCGACCGCGTCGAGGCCCTTGGTGGTCGGATCGATATCGCGAGCCCGAAGCGAGGCGGTACGTCCGTGCACGTCATCATTCCGATAGCACGCCCAGCGAAAGTGCCCGGGCCTTGAAGTGACACTGGCTGGGAGCTGAATGGCCTGGCGGCACAGGACTACACGACCAATAATCGCGTGATGTCCCGC
>JAUZEI010000489.1 GCA_030839105.1 Actinomycetota bacterium | reverse complement strand
GGCAACTACGTAAAGAACGGCTTCGGCGGCCGGATCGCCGTCCCGCAAAATCTGCCGTCGCCGGCAGCGCTCGCCGCCGCCCCTTGACGTCACCGAACGGCGCGCGCCGAAGCGCGACGACTCTGCGCACCTGAGCATTCGTCGCGCCGGCGACGCGGGCGTGAGCCGATACCGTGACACAGCCATGACGCAGGAACCGGCGCCTCCCACGACGACGTGCTACCGACATCCCGATCGTGAGACCGGACGCCGTTGCACGCGCTGCGGCCGGTTCGCGTGCCCCGAATGCCTGCGGGACGCCTCGGTCGGTTCGCACTGCGTCGACTGCGTGAAGGCCGCGGCGCCCACCCCGCGCCAGCGGGTCTCCGGGATCACGCGCAACGAGAACATGCTGGCGACGAAGATCATCGTCGGCATCACCGTTGTCGCGTTCATCGTGATCGGACTACGGGACGGGAACTTCAACGGGGCCGGGCGCACCGCCGCCGATCTCGAGCTCTACGGCCCGCTCGTGCACAACGGCGAATGGTGGCGCATCTTCACCGTCTCGCTCGTGCACATCGGCTTCCTGCACCTGTTCTTCAACATGCTCCTGCTCTGGGTCATCGGCCAGCTCCTCGAGCCGGGCGCCGGACCGGTGCGAGTCGGAGTCCTCTACGTGGTATCGGTCGCGGCCGGATCGGCCGCCGCGTTGCTGGTGCAGCCGCACATTCCTTCGGCGGGGGCGTCGGGCGGTGTCTTCGGCGTGGCCGCCGCCGCCACCCTCGTCATGCAACGCCAGGGCACCCGGTTCTGGGACACCGGGTTCGGGCCGCTCCTCGTCCTCAACCTGATCCTCGGCTTCTTCGACAAGCACATCTCCATCAGCGCGCACATCGGTGGCGCGATCGGGGGCCTGCTCGCCGCCGAGGCGATGCTCCAGGCGCGCAAGATCGGACGGCCCCAGCTCGGTCTCGCCGGCGCGTCGGTAGTCGGTGTCGCCGCCGTCGTCCTCGCTCTCGCCGTCGCGCACTAGGAGCGGCAGCGGAGCCCAGGAACATCCGCGCAGCCACACTTCGGACGGCGCCGCGCGAGCGACCCATAACCGAGCGGCAGCGGAGCCGTCCATTACCCGGGCAGCCCCACTTCGGACGGCGCCGCGCGAGCGACCCATAGACGGAGGTTCTATCCTTTGTGCCGTGGAGGCGGGAGAGATTCACCGACTCGTACAGGACGCGTTCAATGCGGGGGACGCCGATGCGCTCGCGGCGCTGTACGAGGCGGATGCGATCATGGCGACGCCCGAAGGCACGTTTGTCAGCGGCCTCGACGCCATTCGGCAGCAGTGGGCCGGTTTCATCGCGCTCGGCGGCAGCATCACGATGGTCACGCGCCACGCCGCCGAGGCCGGCGACATCGCACTACTCAGCAACGACTGGCATTTCGTCGCGGAGGGGATGGACTTCTCGTCGCGCACGTCGGAGATCGCACGCAGACAGGCTGACGGCGCGTGGAAGTACGTGATCGATCATCCGTACGGCGGCGCCGACCTACCGGCCGACACGTAGAACTCCTACCGCGCAGGTTCGCCGGAGGGGACGAGCTCGACCGTCCCGGTGTCGTCGTCCTCGATCAACCGGAATCCGCACTGTTGCGCGAGGACGGCGCGACCCTCCCACGGGCCGGTCGCGAGAATCTCGTCGCCCGCGGCGAGGGTGATGCGCCGGGGTCGATAGATGTAGCGGCCCCCGCGCCGGATGGCGAGCAGATGGAAGCCCGTGTCGTCGCCGATCTGGGTGCCCGAAACCACCGCGCCGTCGAGCGCGCTCCCGCGTGCGATCGGGTACTGCACGAAGACCTCGTCCGCCTCGCCGAGCGCGACCGCGAGGACGGGATGCATCTCCTCACCCTGCTCGACGAGCCAGACCAGCTGTTGGGCCGCGTCGCCGACCTCCTCCGAGGCCGCGCCCAGGTGCAACAGCCCCCGCAGGCCGGAGGGATCGACCGTTTCCGCGCCCGCCCGTAGCACCCAGAGCTCGAGCTGCTCGCGCATCTCGTCGAGGCGGTCTTCGAGTTGGGTCACCTGCGCCGCCAGCCCCTGATCGTTCAACAAGAGCGCGCTGTATGCGAGCCCGACCGCCGCCTCGGAGACGTTCTTCATCTCGACCAGGACGTCGACGGCCCGGTCGAGATCGGAAATCGCGGGATCCTCCTCGATACCGGCCGGACGCCAGACCGGAGCGCCCGCGAGCTCGCGCACCTCGCCGATGCCCTCGCGGGCGCCGCGGAGGATGAGCACGTCGTCGGGAAGGAGGTGCTCGTCACCGTCGGGATCGATGAGCCACTCGCGACCGCGGCGAATTGCGACGACGCGCATGCCGACTTCCATGGGGAGCTCGACGTCGTCGAGCGCGCGGTTCGCGAGCGCCGACTCGGCGCGAACGCGCACCCGATGCGACACCTCTTCGGCGCCGGCGAGATCCGCGACGAGCGAGGCCGGGATGCCGAGGTGGTGCGTGACCACGCGCGCGATGTCGACCGCGGCGTTGCCCATGCGTTCGATGGCCGAGACCACGTGCAGGACGCTCGACATCTGCTCCGCATCGCGCTTCGAGCGCGCCGCCAGAACGCAGACCTCGCGCATCTCGTGCACCAACTCCGTGAGGCGCTCCTCGAGCTCGAGCACCTCGTCGGCCATGCGCGTGTCGCCGAAGAACAGCGACGCGTACCCGAGATCGACCATGAGCTCGGAGGTGTCCTTCGCCTCCGACAGCATGGCCTTCAGATTTCGAGGTCGTTCTTCCATGGGGTGAGCGCTCCTGCGCAGATCAGGTCAGACCCAGGAGCACGATCGCCAGGATAAGCGACAGCGCGCCCAGGAGATCCAGGCTCGAGGTGACGATGGGAATGCCGTGATTGTCCGGGTCGAGCCCGTTCCGATAGGTCAGCACGGCGGAGTAGTACCCGACGACGACCGACGCGGTGGTCGCGAAGAAGCCCGCCAGCACGCTGACACCGAGCATCCGCAGCGCACCCGGGCTGCGGAAGTGGACGACGTGTGCGCCGATGATCGACGACAGCCCGAGGAAGACGAAGACGGGCACCGCGTACAGGTAGACGAGAAGTACGTCATCGCTGGCCGCCCGCCACGGCGAACGCCCCTCGCCGAGAGTTCCGAGGTGGAGGCGGGTACTCACGCGCGCGGAAAGGATCGCGCCGAGCGAGCCCGAGTCCTCGAGGAACGGCGGCACGAGCACGATCAGCGCCGGGTACGTCAGGAACGACTCGAAGCGCTTCTGGATCGTCATCCCGGCCAGGACGTCGACCGCGCCCGCGAGTGCAAGGATCGGAACCGACTCGACGACGATGCGGCGTAGGAGCGGGAGGCCCTTGGCGCGCAGACCGTATGCGGCCGCCGCAACCGCGACCGCCAGGCATGCGATCGAGATGATCGGCGTGACGATGTGGAAGCCGAGCAGGTACGTGGCGACGAACAGGCTGGGCAGCGTGACCATGTCGCCCGCGGCGGTGACGATCGGCGCCGCGACGTTGTCGAGGTCGAGATCGCGGTTCGCGCAGAACGCAGCTACTGCGACGGTCAGGACGAGCACGACGAGTGACGACAGGATCGCGCCGACGACCGACACGACCATGAAGTCGGCGATCGAGATCGTCCGGCCGAAGCTGAACGCGTCGAGCATGACCTTGGCGAGCACCGCCAGCACCGCAGAGATCGTCAGCGACAACACGATGGCGGCGGCCATGTTCTGACCCACGGGGGTGTCGACCCGGCGGGAGAGCCGGAACGTTCCGGCGTGGATCTGGGTGCCGAGGCGGCTCCCGAGGGCGCCGAAGATGTTGCCCCGCATGCCGATGGCGGCCGGGATGAGCACGATGAGGCCCGGGAGCAGGTTCAGGGTATGCGTGATCGAGGCCAGCGTGAGGCCGGTGACGAGATCGCCGCCCGAGGAGATCAGGAGCGCGATGAAACCCGCGCGGACCCCGGGGAAGTCCGCGCGTAGGAACGCGACGAAGCGCGCGCCCACACGGCGCGAGGAGCGGGGCATGAGGAACTGGGCGGGTCAGCCATCTGAAGTCCTCCGGAACCCGTCAAGGCTACCTCCATCCGGGTATCGATCGTGCCGGATGCTGCCGATGAAGAACGGGTGACGCCCCCGCTCCTCGAGGTCGGCCAGGAGGTCCTGGTCGCGCCGATGCCCGACGCACCTCCGTGGCGCATGGTCGTCGACATCGTTCAGGACGGCCAGATCACGCTGACGGTGCACGACGACGACGGCCGCGATCACGACGATGCCGGCGAGCGCGGTGGGAGCGGCGATCACGATGCGCGCCTCCCCCGTGAGTGGAATGACCTCGGCGAAGTGCACCTCACGAGCCTCGGACGGTTCAGCGTCTACATCATCCGGGTCGCCGTCGTCCGCAGCGGTGACACCCAGCTCGTCGTTCGGCCGCCGGCCAACGAGAGCGCGATCCAACGCCGCGCCTACGCGCGCGTGCTGAGTCACGTGCCGGCGAGCTGCACGGTGCTGGACGCCGATACGAACACCCTCATCCTGTTCGACGCGGAGGTGCGCGATCTCGGCGGCGGCGGTTGCTCGCTGCTTACCGACCTCACGCCCCGTGCGGGCGCGACGGTCGTGGTCTCGTTCGCGATCGACGACGACGCGCCATTCGTCACGGTCGGACGCGTCCTTCCGCGGGACGCGCTGCCCACGATCGGAAAGCCCCTGACCCGCGTCGAGTTCGTACTGATCCGCGAGTCGGACCGCGACCGGATCCTGCGGTTCGTGTTGCTGTCACTCGGTCAGCACCGGCACGCCGAGTTGCGCCCCCGGTGAGCTCGTCGCGGATCGGCGATCTGCCGGCCGGCCCTCAAGCGGGGAAGCGCCACCGCGTC
Source organism: Actinomycetota bacterium (assembly GCA_030839105.1). Classification (GTDB taxonomy): domain Bacteria; phylum Actinomycetota; class Acidimicrobiia; order IMCC26256; family PALSA-610; genus PALSA-610. The sequence continues at coordinate 1,015 of JAUZEI010000489.1, read as the reverse complement.
GACGTCGCCTCGAAGAGCGTGGCGCCCGGGGCGATGTCGTGCGCGAACCAGCCGAACGCGACGCTCGGTTTCACGACGTAGACGACGTCGACGAACTCGAGGGTCATCTCCCACGCATACTTCGGCGAGTACGCGTCGATAAAGGCCCGGCGGACGCGCTCGTCGTGCACGGCCGACGCGGTGCCCTCGATGATCAGGCATTCGTCGGCGTCTTCCAGATTCACCGTGACGCGCGGATCGCGTGCGATGTTCGACGCGTGGCGCGCGCCGGTCGAGAACTGCACGGTGCCGTCGAGCCAGACTCCCCAGAGCGGCCGCACGTGGGGCCGACCCGACGGCCCGATGGTGGTGATCCAGTAGCTCCGGGCGTCGACGAGCTGTTCCTCGGCCCACTTCCACGGCAGGGGCGCCGAGCCGAGGTATCCCTCGGGCATGTCGGGACGATCGGCGACCGGTTCGAGCATCAGACCGTGAGGCCGTACAGCTCGGCGACGTTGTCGTGCAGGATCCGGCTGCGCGTGTGCTCGTCGAGCTGCACTGCGTGCTCCGCGAGGAGCGCTTGGCTGTTGGGCCAGGTCGCGTCGCTGTGCGGGAAGTCGTTGGCCCACATGAGCCGCTCCGGATTCATGAGGTGCGCGGTGCGGAACGCAACCCAGTCGTCCTGGAAGGTCAGGTACACGTTGCCCGCGAACCATTCACTCGGACGGCGAGTGAGCTCGCCCGCGGTCAACCAGTTGCGATGACGGTCGTAGCCGTGGTCGGCGCGGTACATCCAGTGCGGCGCCCAACCTGCGTCGGCTTCCACGCACACGACGCGCAGATCGGGATGTCGTTCGAACACCGCACCGAAAATCAGCGTCCCGATGATGTCCTGGTTGCCGCGCACGATGCTCATGAAGCTGTTGAGCTTCGGACCCCGCACGTGGTCGGCGCCGGGCGTGTCACTGCGGCTCGTGAGGATGTGGAACGACGGCGGCAGACCGAGATCGACGAGTGCATCCCACAGCCCGTCGTA
>JAUZEI010000464.1 GCA_030839105.1 Actinomycetota bacterium | reverse complement strand
CGGCGGGAGCACGACCATCGGGGTGGCGATGATCGGCAATACGGAGGAGACGTCGGGGAGCTTGGAGATCTGTTGCAGGACCGTGTCGTCGATCAGACGGGGCGCTCCGGGTCGGGGATTGTCGCTGTCGAGAGACGACGCGGTCGGCGCGGCGGCGTCGACTTTGATCCCGGAGAGTGGACCGCCCTTGCTCACCTGGTCGAGCACCCGTTGCTTGGCCGACTCACTGGCGATGAGCAGTGACGAGAGCAGCGCGGCGCCGAGCGCGACGGCGAGGACGGTGAGGATCGCGCGACCGCCGCGGCGCCCGACGCTCCGGCGCGCGAGGACGACGGCATCGCGCCACGTCATCGGCGCGATCTCATCGGTTCACGATCCGTCCGTCGGCCAGGTGCATGCGTCGATCGGCGCGGGCCGCGATCGCGTCGTCGTGGGTGACGACGACAACCGTCGACCCGTGTTCCGCGGGTACCTGCATGAGCAGCTCGAGCACTACCGCGGTCGCGGCCGCATCGAGGTTGCCGGTCGGCTCGTCGGCGAGCACGAGCCGGGGACTGTTCGCGAGCGCGCGGGCGATGGCGACTCGCTGCTTCTCGCCCCCGCTCAGCGCGCGGGGCCGGTGTCCGAGGCGGTCGATGAGACCGACGGCACCGAGGAGCTCGCGTGCCCGCGCACGCCGTTGCCGGCGCGACACGCGCTCGAACGTGAGCGCGAGCTCGACGTTCTCGAGTGCGGTCAGCTGGCCGAGCAAACCGAAGTCCTGGAAGACGAACCCGACGACCTCTCGTCGGTAGCGGGCCATCTCGTCACGATCGAGGACCGCGAGGTCATGGCCGGCGATGACGACCGAACCGGCGTGGGGACGATCGAGTCCGCCGAGCACGGAGAGGAGCGTGGTCTTGCCCGACCCGGAGGCGCCGGTCACAGCCACGACGGACCCGGCTTCGACGTCGAAGTCGATGCCGTCCAGGACGACCAGCGTGCCCTCGGGTGTGTCGTAGGAAAATGTCAGCCCGACCGCATGCACGGCGACGCCCGGGCCGTCGGCGGGATCGACGGCGACACGCGCGGGAGACGCCATGGCGCGACCGTACAGTCGGCATGAGCCGACGGCACGAGGTTCGTGTGCCAGTGCCGGGGTTGGGTAGGAGGGGTCGATAGCTCGAGTGAGGACGGACAGCCGTGTCGGTACAGCGCATCGAGATCGAAGCGACAGCGGAGAGCATCTTTTCGGTGCTGGTCGATCCGTACACGTATCCGGACTGGCTGGTCGGCGCGCAGCGGATCCGATCGGTCGACGACTCGTGGCCGGAGCCGGGCTCGGCGTTCCATCACGTCGTCGGGTTCGGGCCGATCAAGGTCGCAGACTCCACACGGGTGACGAGCCTGGCGCGGCCCAGGTGTCTGGAGCTCAATGCGCGCGCCCGGCCCTTCGGCCGAGTGCGCGTGCGCTTCACCTTGCAGCCTGTGTCCCCAGCGCCAGGTGAGAACGACCGAACCGAGCTCTCGCTCGAGGAAACGCCGACGAGCCCTGTGCTGCGCCTCCTCACACCTTTCCTCGATCCCGGCATCGCGGTCCGGAACGACGCGTCGTTGAAGCGTCTGCGCGAGATGGTGCGCGCGAAGTCCCACCAGCCGTGACGGATCTCGCGCCGGGACGCGTCGCGACCCGGGTCCGTCGTGATGGTGCGCGTGGTGGCCCCGGCGGTCGCAACGACGGTCCCGTCCACGTCACCGGGTGATCGCGCCGGTCTGTGGGGCGCGGCTCAGGCGGATGGAGCCGGGGAACCGGGAAGGTCGCCGGTCTCCACGACGTGGTCGGCGATGTCACGCAGCTTGATGTTCAGGTTCTGCGACGCCCGCCGCAGTTGGTCGAAGGCCTCGTCCATCGTGATTCCGAGGCGCGTGGCGAGGATCCCTTTGGCCTGACCGATCCGCTCGCGGTTCTCGAGCGCGAGCGTGAGGTTCTGGGTGAGCGTGTAGGTCTTCCAGTAGATCTCGGCGTTCGTGACCGCGAGCGCCGCCTGTTCCGCAAACAGCTGGGCGAGATGCACGCTGGTATCGGTGAAGCTCAAATGTTGTGATGCGTAGAGGTTCAAGGCACCTACGACCTCGCGCTTCAGCATGAGCGGGAGCGAAAGCGAGCTGACGATCCCGGCTTCGGCCGCGGCGGCGACGAACTTCGGCCAACGCGCGCCGGCGTCGGCGATGCGCTCCACGCGCACGACCTCGCCGGTGCGAAACGCGGTGAGACACGGCCCGTCGTCGGCTTCGTATTGCGCCTGGTCGAGGGGAAGCGCGGCGTCGCCGTGGAATGCTGCGGTCGCGGCTGCATCACCCCGCTGGAGTGTCACACCGGCGTTGTCGGCTCCGATCGGACTCTGACAGGCGATGAAGGCCACTCTGCGTAGCGTCTCGTCGAGATCTTCTTCGTCGACCATCGACGTGTTGAGCGCGACGACGAGCGCTGCGAAACCATCGGGATACTGGTCCACGACTGCCTCTCCGCGGAGGCAGGTCGAGTCCCTGGTGTTTCAAGGTGGGCCGACTCCGTTGTACGGCGCGCACTGTACCGTTCTCGAGGCCTGAAACGGGTTTCCCGCCGGGTTCGCACCCCTTGTAGCGACGCTCCTCGGACTCCTAGCCTCGCGTGAGGAAATCGAAGCGAGACGGTTCAACCGGCAGCCGTCACCTCTATCCATGTGGACAGGGAGGTGACGTGGAGTCTGGACCCGAATCCGGTCAACCTATCCCTCGGGCGCGGCCCTTCTCGTGCGCTGTTCGCAGAGAGACGGACCACCTCGTCGTCGAAGGTGCATCGTGGCCGACGACCTGAGCGCGACCTACTACCTCGGTGGCTTTGCCCGCGCCGCCGAGCGTGTCGCCGTGCAGGCGGATTGCTCGTTCGACGAGGCAACCGATCTCATGATCGAACGCGCCGACGACGAACACTGCAGTCTCGGTGACCTCGCGATCGCGGTCGTCGAGGGA
>JAUZEI010000445.1 GCA_030839105.1 Actinomycetota bacterium | reverse complement strand
GCGGCGAGGTACAAGGTGAACGGATGCGCGCCGTTGGGCAGCACCGCCGCGACCGAGTCGCCCGGGCGCAACCCGAGCGCGCGCAGCGCGTGTGCGAGCTGGTTGGCGCGGGCGAGAACGTCGCCGGCCCTGTGCTCGGTGCCGTCCGGGTCGACGATGGCGACATACCCCGGATCTTCCTGCGCGTGCTTCCAGAATCCCATTGCCGGGCTCCCTCCGACCGGGTGGCGTCGGCCGCAGACTAGAACACGTTCCAGTTTCGATCCAAGGGCTGCTCGAGGCGGGTGCCTGGAACGTGTTCTAGCCTCCCGCCGTGACCGAACGACTGGACATCAGCACCAAGCACTGCACCATCGAACGTGAGGGACGAGTCGTGATCTTCACGATGAACCGTCCCGAGAAGAAGAACGCGCTCTCCCCCGACATGCTCGCCGGGCTGGTGCTCGGCTACGAGTACGTCGACGACGACCCGGAGATCCGCTGCGCGATCCTCACCGGGGCGGGCGGCAACTTCTGCTCCGGCATGGATCTCACCTCGATGGGCCAGCAGTCGGACGACCCGAACGTGCAGGACGTCATGGCCCGCGGCAACAACCCGCACTGGAAGGCGTTGCTGCGCGACTACCGCCTCTCGAAGCCGTTGATCGCGGCGGTCGAGGGTTACGCGGTCGCCGGCGGGAGCGAGATCCTGCAGGGCACCGACATCCGGGTCGCGGGCGCGGGCGCGATCTTCGGGGTCTGGGAGGCCAAGCGCGGACTCTTCCCCTTGGGTGGTTCCGCGTGCCGGCTGCCGCGCCAGATCCCGTACACGCTCGCGATGGACATCTTGTTGCGATGCCCGCCGGTACCCGCTCCCGAAGCGCGCGAGATCGGGCTCATCGGCCACGTCGTCCCCGACGGTCAGGCGCTCACGCGCGCAATGGAACTGGCGGCCGAGGTGGCGGAGATGGCACCGCTGTCGACGAAGGCCATCCTGCGCGCCTGGCGCGAGACCGAGCACATGAGTGACGCCGACGCGATGCAGCATCAGGACGGCATCGGCTGGGAGGTCTTCGCAAGTGAGGACGCCCAGGAAGGCCCGAAGGCCTTCGGCGAGAAGCGTCCGCCCGCGTTCAAGGGCAAGTGACCGGGTGTCCGAAGCTGCACCGGGAATTCCCGATTCCGCCGCGTACGCCACTCCCGAGCGCGCCGAGCTCGCGAGCGCGATCCGCGTGTTGATCGACACGGTCATGTCGGTAGAAGACGTCGAGCCGGACGTGCTGCACGAGATCGCGCAGGAAGTCGAGAAGCTGACCTTCCGGCTCGGCCGTGGACGCGACGAAGGCGCGGGCTACACGCCCCGCACGCACGGCGACTACCTGCCCCGTTCGCCGATCGTCGGGGAGGCAAGCCCGCTCTCACCGCGGCTCGACTGGGAAGTCGTGACGCGCGACGACGGCAGTCCGGGTGTCGAAGCGCGCGGCACGTTCGGCGCCGCGTACGAAGGACCGCCGAGCTTCGTGCACGGCGGTTGGATCGCGTGCGCCTTCGACGAGGTGCTCGGCATCGCGAACATCGTCGCGGGGAATCCGGGCATGACCGCGCGGTTGATCGTCCACTACCGCCGCCCGACCCCACTGTTCCGCGAGCTCCGTCTGAAGGCGTGGGTCGACCGGATCGAGGGTCGGCGGATCATGTCGCGCGCCGAGATCTACGACGGCGAGGTGCTGACCGCGGAGGCCGAGGGCCTCTTCGTCCAACCCCGTCCGGAGCTGGCCGAGCAGTATTTCGGGCGCGGGAAATGACGCTCGTCGGGCGGATCCCGGCGCAGGAGTGAAGATCGGGCGTTCCGGCGCCGATGATCCGGTCGGGGAAGTCTGACGTCCCGGAGCGCGCCGTGGAGTGCCCGACCTGCAGGTATCCAGTTCCGGCCGAGTGGTCTCGGTGCCGCCGGTGCGGCGCGCCCGTGCACTCCGAGCCCGAAACCCGCCGGCTCACCGTCCCGTCGACGATGCGCCGACGCCGGGCCGCGCCGGCCGGCGCGCGGGGTGGGAATGCCACGACTGCGGCGCCTGCGCCGCCGCGGGTTTCCACGCCGTCCGCGTCCATCGCGGCCGCGGCCCGGCTGTCCTCGGCGCCGGACACGCTCATGCCGGGCGCGATGCCCCGCCCCGATCACCTGCTGCCCCGGGCGACGCGCGCATGTCGGGTCGCGCAGTCGGCGACCGCGCGCGCGGCGCGGCCGGTCGGGACGGGTAACGCACGCCGGCGCGTCACCGCACGCGCCGTCCTGCGGTTCGCGCGCAAACACTGGCATCGCCTCGTCGTGCTCACAGTCATCGGTGTCGCCTTGACGATGAGCGTGCTCGCGGTTCGCCCGGTGTTGTTCGCGGGCTCCTCGCCTTCGACCGCGCCCGTCGCGGGCACTCCCGCCGACGCGCGGGCCAAGGCGTTGTTACGGACGGCGCTCGGCGGAGGACGCTCGCTGCTCGCGGCGCGGCATTCGTACGCGAACATCACGCCGTCGATGCTCAGCGCGCGCTCGTACGACGTGCCGGTGGTCGCGGGATCCACGTCGGCGCGCGTCGGCGAAGTCTCGATGCGCGTCGCCGGTTCGGCGACGTTGACGCTCGCAACCGCGGTCGACGCCGGTCGCTGTGCGTTCGCACGCGACAGCGCGTCCGGCACGCGGTTCGCGATCGTGGCGACCGCGAGCTGCCGGGCGATCGCGGCGCCCGCCCGGGGATGGAGGTCGTCATGAGCACGTGCCCGGGATGCAACACGGAAGTGCGACCGCTCTGGCCGACCTGTCGCGGTTGCGGGACGCTGCTGATGGCGCCGCCTGCGCCGATGACATCCGAGGTTGCTGCGGCGGCGGGGGCAACCTCGAGTGTGACGAACGGCGTGTCCTCGGTGCACGAGCAGTTCTTCGCACCCGCGGTGCTGCAACCAGTACTGCAACTTCCGCAATTGTCAACCGCGCCGACGCGGCGTTCCGGCGCCGGCCGGAGCAACGTCGGTGGCGACGCCGGAAAATGGATCGTCCTCGCCGCCATGTTCTTCTTCTTCGTGGCCGCGATCGCGACCGCGTGGCTGACGTTCAAGCCCGGGTCGACCGCACAGACACAGACCCCCGTCGTGTTACCACCACGTCCCGCGTCCGAGGGACTGCCGTCCGGCCTCGACACCGTCGTGCGCATCCAGGCGGAATCGACGCGCCGCACGGCCCTGCAGACGGCGGAGCAGATCGGTGGTGGCGACATCGCGCAGTTGGCGGCCGCACAGCCCGGCTACCAGTGGGTCATGGGCGATGCGTCATCGACCGACGCACACACCGTGTCTGTCGCGCCGCGCGGCGGTGCCGTGACGATTGCGGTCGCGGCGTCGAACCACGACATCTGCGCGTTCGGGCAGTGGTCGACGGGCACGACCCCGCGATACGTGACGATGGGTCGGGAGTCGTCGTGCCGGGCCGTCGACGCGCCGGTGCAGGGCTGGTCGAGCGAGCCGGGGGGCGCCGCCTCCGACCTCCCCGACGCAATCGGTTGAACGGATAGCGTCGCCGCCGTGAGCGCGGCCGACGACGTACGGGAGTGGGAAGGCGCGGGCCGGCACCTGCACCTCGACGGGCGATCGGTCTGGGTGCTCGACGTACCCGCCGCCGACGACGAGGGCCTCGACCCGCTCCTCGTCCTGCACGGCTTTCCGTCCTGTTCGTTCGACTGGCACCTCGTACTCGACGCGCTGCGGGCCCGACGGCGGGTGATCGCCGTCGACTTCCTCGGGTTCGGGCTCTCGGACAAGCCCGACGTGCGCTACAGCATGCGATTGCAGGCCGACGTCGTCGAGGGCGTCGCGCGTGAACTCGGACTCACCTCCGTCGCATTGCTCACGCACGACATGGGCGACACCGTCGGCGGCGAAGTGCTCGCGCGCAGCCTCGAAGGAACGCTCGGCTTCGAAGTCACCCGGCGCGTGCTCACCAACGGCAGCATCTACATCGACATGGCGCACCTCACAAATGGTCAACAGCTGTTGTTGTCGCTCGACGACGCACCCATGGATTTCGTCGTCGCCGACGGGTTCAAGGCCGGGCTCGCCGGGACGTTCTCGCCGAAGAGCACCGTCGATCCCGGCGAGCTCGAGGCGCAATGGCTCTTCGCCGAGCGTGCCGGTGGGAATCGGCTGTTGGCACGGACGATCCGCTACATCGAGGACCGCCGCGCCGAGGAACGACGATTCACCGGCGCGATCGAGACGCATCCGTCGCCGCTCGCGGTCGTGTGGGGCGCCGATGACCCGATCGCCGTGCTCCCGATGACGGACGAGCTGAAGCGCGCCCGTCCCGACGCGTCGCTCACCGTCCTCGACGGCGTCGGCCATTACCCCATGCTCGAGTCCCCCACCCGCTTCGCCCAAGCGGTAACCGCCGCCCTCTAACCCTGCCAACAGTGGGCAGGAATTCCGACGCCTCCCGCACGTTTCCCTGCCAACAGTTAGGTGTCTCACGGCGAACGTACGGTTCGAAAGGTGGATGCCGACCTTTCACGTTTCGAATCCGTCCTCGCCGCGCAGCGGGGACTCATCACTCTTGATCAACTTCGTGACGGTGAGCTGAACGACAACCGCACGAGACGACTCGTGCGCCGCAAGGTTCTCCGCCGGGCACGGCCCCGTGTGTACAGCCTGGTCGGCGCACCGGAGACATGGGAGCGAGGCCTGCTCGCGGCCGTGCTGTCTGTCCCGGGGTCAGCCGCTTCTCACTCCGCTGCGGCACGCGTTTGGAACTTTGAACCGAGGCCCGAAGACCGGTACGAGATCACTGTCGGACGCGAGTGTTACGTGGAGATACCGGGCGTCGCGCTACACCGCTCCCGTACGATTTGCGCAAACGACATCACGAGTCGGCACGGCATCGACACCACCTCGTTCGAACGAACGCTTTCCGATTGCACGACGCTCCTCAGCGAACACCAACTGGGACGGGTTCTCGACGATGGTCTGCGACGCGGCGTCGCGTCGTTGCAGCGTCTGAAGGACTGCTCGGAGCGCATGGAATCCGGTCCGGGTCGGCACATGTCCGTGGTGCGTTCTCTGCTCGTGACGCGTGGGATCGGCTTCGAGCCCGGTGGAAGCCGGTCGGAGCTGCACGTACTCGACGTGTTTCGTCGTGCTCGTCTGCCCATGCCGGTCCAGCAGCAGCGAGTAAAGATCGGATCGACGACGTACCGGCCCGATTTCGCATGGCCCGAGCACATGGTTTTCGCCGAGTACTACGGCCTGCCGTTCCACACCGGAGCCAACGCCGTGATGGACGACAACGAGCGTCTGACCGCGCTGTCGGCGGCGGGTTGGTTGCCGTTGGTATTCACGCAGCGATCGTCGGACCGCGAGATCGTCGAGCGCACAACCGCCGCCCTCCACCAACGTCGCGTGGGCAGGGAAATCGGCGCGTAGCGCCTGTTTTCCTGCCCACTGTTGGCAGGGTTTTGGTCAGGTGTTGAGGGCTTCGAGGCGGTCGACGGCCTCTACGTACTCCTCCACGAGGCGGCGAATGACGTCGCGCGACGAGCGGACGCGGTCCATCATGCCGACGACCTGGCCTACGGGCATGCCGGTGAGCTCTCGGTTCTGGGCACGGTCGACGCGGGCCATCACGTCGGCGACGAGCATGTACTGCAGCGGCATCGGGAGATAGCCGGGGCAGTCGGGGCGGTCCCAGGCGTCGGTCCATTCCGTCCGCAATTGGCGCGCCGGCTTGCCCGACAGCGCACGCGAGCGAACCGTCTGGGTGGAGTCGGCGGCGAGCAACTTCTCGATGACGAGCGGGGTCATGTCGCTCTCGGCGACGGTCAGCCAGATCGATCCGGTCCATACGCCTTGCGCGCCCATCGCGAGCGCCCCCGCGATCTGCGAACCCTGCGCGATACCGCCCGCCGCGAGAACCGGCGTCGGCGCGATCGCCTCGATCACCTGCGGCCACAACACCACGGAACTGATCTCGCCCGTGTGACCCCCGGCTTCGGTGCCCTGGGCGACGACGATGTCGACACCGATGTCGACGTGCTTCTGCGCGTGGCGCGGACTGCTCGCGAGCGCGGCAACCTTGATCCCGCGCTCGTGCGACGCGTCGACGATGTCCTTCGGCGGCGGACCGAGCGCGTTGACGAGCAGCGCGGGCGAGTGCTGGAACGCGATGTCGATCTGCGGACGTGCGGTTGCGTCGGTCCAACCGAGCAGATGGTGGCCGCCCGCGGTTGCCTCGGGAAGCGGCGGCACGCCGTGCTCGGCGAGCACCTTCTCGACCCAATCTCGGTGCTCGATGCTGATCATGTTCTCGAGCTGGCTCTCGAGCTCGTCGGCGTTGACGCCTTCCGGCAGCTCGACCTTCGCCGGCATCACGAGATCGACCCCATAGGGCTTGCCGTCGACGTGCTCGTCGATCCACTTCAGCTCGATCTCGAGTTCCTCGGGCGTGAAGTAGAGCGCACCGAGGACGCCCATCCCGCCCGCCCGGCTGACTGCGGCGACGACGTCCCGACAGTGGCTGAAGGCGAAGATCGGGAATTCCAATCCGAGGTCCCGGGCGAGCTGAGTGCGCATTGCTCCGATGGTAGGAACCCATACGTCACACCTGCAACACGTTCTAGGTTCGCGCTACGGTCCGGCCCGGGTATTGGCGGGGTGCCGCGGGGGCGCTCGTGCTGCACCCGTGCGAGGGAGTTCTCGATGACCGGAACCCGTGCCGCCGAAACCGCCGCTCGAAAGGTTCGCCTGATCGCGGCCGCCACCGCGTTGGCCGCGGAGGGCGGCTACGAGGCGGTGCAGATGCGCGACGTCGCAGCTCGCGCCGAGGTGGCGCTCGGAACGCTCTACCGCCACTACGCGTCGAAGGACCAACTGCTGCTTGCCGCGATGGCCCAACAGGCAGCGACATTGCGTGAGCGGTTGGTACTGCGGCCGCCGAATGGCGACACGCCGTCGGCACGCGTGTCCGACGTGCTGCGGCGCGCGTCGCGCTCGTTGGAACGTTCGCCCCTCGTCACCAAGGCGATGCTCGCCGCGATGTCGTCGGCGGAGGAAGCCGCGATTCCGTTGAAGCTGGAGATCGACACGACGTTGCGCGCGATCATCGCCGACGTCGTCGACGAGGGGCACTGCACCACGTTCGCCGATCTCGACGGCATCGTGCGCGTGCTGGGATCGGTCTGGTTCGCCGAGCTCACGTACTGGAGTAGCGGCCTGAACCCGTCCTCCTCGTCGATGGGCGACAACCTCGCGTCGGCGGCGCAGCTCTTACTCGGCTAAGCCGTTCGCGCGACATTCAGTCGGGCGCGCATCCCGCCGACGACCGCCGCGTTCGCGGGGTTTGCCGAGTCGACCGGCCCGATGATGATCCAGGTGGCGCCGGCGTCGACGTAGGGCTGCATGCGCGCCCCGAGTGCATCCGCGCCTT
>JAUZEI010000441.1 GCA_030839105.1 Actinomycetota bacterium | reverse complement strand
GCAGATCCTTGCGCTCCATGCCCTTCGTTCGCGGCCGCGAACCTACGAGCAGCGCGGTGTTCACGCCCTCGAACGCCTTGGTCGCGTCGTCGCTCGTCTCGATGCCGAGGAGCAACGGGAACGCGCAGTCCAGGAGCTCCATCACGACGCCGTTCAGGGCGCCGAGCGCGGGCGTGATCTCGAGCATCGACAGCACGATCGGCTGGTCGGGACCGAGGAGATCGCCGCGTCCGATCCGGAAGACGAGGCTGTAACCGATCTGACCGGCGGCACCGGTCACTGCGACTCGAACGGGGTTTTTCACGGTGCCGAAGCTACTCGCCTCTCAGCCTTCGGCCGCCACCGAGTCGCTCACGAAGGCCATCAGGATCGTGCGCGCTTCGGTCAGCTCGGCGATGCGGGACGCCGCGCGCGCGCTCGCGCCCCCGCTGTCGGGGTGGGCGTCGCGCAACAGGCGCCGGAACCGCCGGTTCACGTCGTCGTGCCCGATCTCCATGCCGGCGCGCAGCCCCAGGACCTCCATCGCCCAGCGTTGGTCGGGACCGACCCCGCGCCACAACAGCTCCTCGGGCGGACCGCCGGGCTGCCACGCGTCGGCGGACGCGAGGGGCGGACGGATCCCGTTCCACGCCGCCTCCGCGACGATGCGGAGCTCGACGTCCGGCGCGAGACCGGCCCAGCGGCCCTCGATGACGCGACGAATCCCGTCGAGCGCGATCGGTCGGCCTTCGGAGTGCAGCGAAGCCGCCCCCATGACGGCGCCGAGGATCTGCGGAGTCGGGGCGCCGTGGATGTCGATCTCGACGACGATGTGACCGTCCTCGCCGAGCATCCGGTGACGTGACCGGTCGAGGCCGTGCGTGTCGTACTGCAGTCGGTGCCGGAGCGCGATGCGCGGGATCGCCAGGCCCCGGCGCGCGTCGTGCAGGAGGCGGGGCAGGAGCTCGCGCTCCTCGGGCTCGATCGCGGGCAGGTTCGTGGCCACCACCGCGGCCAAGAGCGCCACGCCGTGCGCGGGTCCGGACGTTGGCAGATACGCGCCATCGAGCGCGACCCGACGCGTCGGCATGTGCCGGCGGGTGTGACGGACGTTCAACTCGGCCAGCAACACGGGCGACCCTCCGCCCTGATCTTCGGTCCCGCGGTGCCCGGCGGACGAATCGAGGGCCTCCGGGCGGACCGTCCCGACGCCCGAGCTCTCGGACGCTCGCCGTTCGGCTCTTGGACGTCGGGCCTACTTCGCCGCGGCGACGATCACCAACACCACGACATAGACCGCGATCAGCACGGCCAACATGAGCCAGATGCCCTTGCGACCGAGCACCTTGCTGCCGGTCGCCGCGGGGCGCGAGAGGCCGCACGAGGGGCAACGGGGTGCGTCGGAGGCAACCGGCGAGCCGCACACTGCGCAGTGCGGAGTTGTCTGCGGGGCGGCGGTCATCGTGTCCCTCCAGGGGTCGACGCGGCGCGGCGCTCGGCCGTCTCCACAGTCTGGCGCAACAACATGGCGCGCGTAGTGGGACCCACGCCTCCCAGGCGGGGCGTGATCCAACCGGCCACCTCCGCGCACGCTTCGTCGACGTCGGGCACGACCCGGCGGCCCTGCATGGTCGCGCCCGGACCGACCACCGCCGCGCCCGGCCTGACCATGTCGGGGGTGAGGATCGACGGCCGACCCGCGGCGGCGACGATGATGTCGGCTTCTTTCGTGTACTGCGGCAGGAAATGTGTTCCCGTGTGGCACACGGTGACGGTCGCGTTCGCGTTGGGTTCCTTCAGCGACAGGAGGTTCGCGAGCGGCCGGCCGATGGTGATCCCGCGGCCGATGATCACGACGTGTTGGCCCTCGATCGGCACGTTGTACAGCACCAGCAGGGCCTGGATGCCGAGCGGCGTACACGGGCGCGGGGCGCCCCTGACACCCATGACGAGCTTGCCGAGGTTCACCGGGTGGAGGCCGTCCGCGTCCTTGTCGGGATGAATGGCGAGGAGCGCGGCTTCCGCGTCGAGATGCGCGGGAAGCGGGACCTGCATGATGAACGCGTCGACTTCGGGATCGTCGTTGTACCGCTCAATCACCGCCAACAGCTCTTCCTGGGTCGTCGACGCGGGCAACTCGGTGTGGACCGAACGCACGCCGATCTCCGCGGAGTCCTCGCGCTTCAACCGCACGTAGGCGTGGCTCGGCGGATCGTCGCCGACGATGATCGTGCCCAGGCCGGGCGTGACGCCCCGGTCGGCGAGGGCTTTGATGCGGGTGCGGAGATCGTCCTTGACGGTCTCGAGGAGCGCGTTCCCGTCGAGCAGGGTCGCGGCCATCAGTGGAGGAAATGCCGTTCGCCGGTGAAGACCATCGCGAGGCCGAGCTCGTCGGCGCGCTCGATGACCTTCTCGTCGCGCATCGCCCCTCCGGGCTGGATGACGGCTGCGACTCCGGCCGCGGCCGCGGCCTCCACACCGTCCTCGAACGGATAGAACGCGTCACTGGCCGCCGCGCCGCCGCGCGCCCTGCCGGCCGCCTTCTGCGCCGCGATCTCGCCCGACTCGACGCGATTCTGCTGGCCGGCTCCAATACCGACGGCCTGGCGGTCCTTCACGAGGACGATCGCGTTCGACTTCACGTGGCCGCAGATACGCCACGCGAGCTCGATGTCGTGCCACTGCTCGTCGGTGGGCGCGACCTTGGTCACGACCCGCCAGTCGTTGCGGGTCGCGGCGAAGTGGTGGGGGTCCTGGACGAGGAAGCCGCCTGAAATTTGGCGGAAATCCAGGGGGTCTTCGCCTGGCTCCGGCGCTTCGAGGATGCGCGTGTTCTTGCGCTTCGCGATCAAAGCCTCGACGGCACCCGGCGCGTAGCCCGGCGCGATGACGACGTCGGCCTGCGGGCCCGCGACCATGCGCTCCACCGTCGCAATATCGATCGGGCGATTCAGCGCGACGATCCCACCGAAGGCGGAACGCTCGTCACATTCGAGCGCCCGCTGGTACGCGACGTCGATCGAATCGGCCAGCGCCACGCCGCACGGATTGGCGTGCTTGATGATGGCGCAGGCCGGACCGGGGCCGAGATCGTGGACGATCTTCCAAGCCGCGTCGGTGTCGTAGAAGTTGAGATACGAGAGCGCAAGACCCGCGTGTTGGGTGACACCGTCCCA
>JAUZEI010000556.1 GCA_030839105.1 Actinomycetota bacterium | reverse complement strand
CGGTTGTGAGCAGCTGCTCGCGCGTGGTCGCGAACATGCGCTCGAACGCGTTGTTCGCGACGAGGCCCGTGCGCTGAGGATCGATCAGCGCTTGGGCGACGGTGGATTGCTCGAACATCATGCGATAGCGGCGCTGCGCCTCGTCACCCGGGGCAAGTTCGCGGCACTCGAAGAGCACGCCGCCCACCGAAGGATCGTCGAGCATGTTCGTCATCGTGGCCTCGACCGCCCGCCACCTTCCGCGCCCACGGGCCAGATGGATCGCGATCGTCTCCCGATGCGCAGCTCCCGAAGCGACCCGGCTCAAGGCCGCCGCCGTCGCGCGCGACTCCTCGGGATGCATGAGGTCGCCGATCGCGCGCCCGCACAGATCCTCGGGGTCGACGCCGAGCACGGTCGCGGCCGTCGGATTGACGTACCTCACCGCACCCGCGCGGTCGGTTACCAGGATCAGGGCCGAACCGCGTTCCACGATCGCGCCCAGGAGCGCAACGGACCCCGAAGGCCCGGTACCCGCAGCCGGGTCGTGAGATCGCGCCACCGCGTCGGGCTCGATGGCGTTCGGTGTCTGCACGGATCTTTATCGGCACGGTGCGAGCGCGATCGAATAGCGCACGGGACCGGGCGGACGCGGAAGCCCGGATGAGCCGCAGATTGACCGTTGGAGGTCTCCGTCGAAGAAACGGGCGCCCGAGAGCCGCGGCCCGGCGGCGACGGGGCTCGGTTTCCAGGCCCGGGGCCGCTCGCGACACCTCCGGTCGCCATCACGATGCCTGTGATCGCGTGGGTGTCGCGGTCCCGGCGCAGCACGAGTTTGCGGTCGATGCCGCGCTCGGGGTGTCGTCGGTCCTCACTCGGTTGACGTGCTCCAAACCCCTGATCGCTGCGGGTCGGCACGTACGCTCGACGGCGATGAGCCGCCGCGACCAATTGCTCGGCCTGGCCGGCCGGTCACGCCAGGTCGTCGTGGCGGCCGCGCTCGTCGGCGCGGTGACAGGCTTCGCGGTCGCCGGATTCGAGCGCCTGACCCTCAACGGTGTGTTCGACCACGCGGTCGCACATCTGCCGCTGTGGCTACTCGCCTTCGCTCCGGGGGTCGGGCTCGTCGTCGCGAATCTCTGGCTGCGCGGACCGGGACGCGGGCTCTCGCCGTCTACCTCCGACGCGTACCTCGAGGCGTTCCACCACGGGGCGCCGCTCCGGCTCCGCGCCCTGGTGCACCGTCTGATCGCCGCGGTCGCAACGTTGGGAAGCGGCGGCGCGCTCGGTCTCGAGGGGCCCTCGATGTACCTCGGCGCGACCATCGGTTCGGTCGCGCCGCGTCGCTTCCACCGGCTGTTCGGCGCGGCCGACCCGAACCTCCTGCTCGTCGCCGGCGCGGCCGCGGGGATCGCCGCGATCTTCAAGGCGCCGGCGACCGGTGCGATCTTTGCGATCGAAGTCCCGTATCAGGACGACTTCGCGCGTCGCATGCTGTTGCCTGCGCTCGTGGGCGCGGCATCGGGATACGTCGCGCTCGCGGCTGTCAACGGCACTTCGCCGCTCTTCCCGATCTCGGGCTCACCGCCTATCTCGTTTTCCGACCTGGCGGGCGCGGCCGCGCTCGGCATCGCGGCCGCGGCCGGCGCCCGCGCCTTCGCCGGGCTGTTGCTACGCGCCAAACGCGTGGCGGAGTCGCCGCAGCTCGGCGTCCGGATCGCCCGGGTAATCGCGGCCGCGGGCACGATCGCCGCGCTGTTCGTGCTCGGTCGGATCCTCACCGGCGAGTCACTCGTGCTGAACCCCGGCTACGGGGTCGTGAACTGGGCCCTCGACCCGAAGCGGGGCGTGGCGCTGTTACTCGCGATCCTGGTGCTGCGCTGCCTCGCGACGGGTGCGACCGTCGCGGGTGGGGGCGTCGGCGGGCTCTTCGTCCCGTTGGTCGTCGCGGGCGCGTTGCTCGGCCGCGCGTTCGGCGCGGCGTTCGGCCTCGACGAATCCCTGTTCCTCGTTCTCGGCGTCGCCGCGTTCCTCGGCGCGGGGTATCGCGTTCCGCTGGCAGCCGTCGTCTTCGTCGCGGAATCGACCGGCCGGCCCGGCTTCGTGGTGCCCGGGCTCATCGCGGCGGTGGTGGCCGAGATCTGCATGGGCGACGCCTCGGTGACGGCGTACCAGCTCCCGCCGCGGTTCGGCGGCGGACCCGCGAGCACGGAGGAGCCCTAGGCGAAGACGAGCGCGCGGAGCCCGAGCCGAGAAAACCGCGTCCGATTTGTCCCTCAGCCGGTCGCCGCGCACCGCCGATAGAGCTGTGTGGTGCCCGGCCCGGATGTTCGACAGTTCGCACGGTCGATGCTCGAAGGCGCCCAGGTCGGGTTCGTCGTGTTCCGGGCCGTCCGCCGCGACGGTGCGGTCGACTGGGAAGTCCTCGACGCGAACGCCTACGTCCGCGATCGCTGGGTCGACGGCGCGCCGACGGCCGCGGGGAATCGCATGTCGACGCATGCCGACGCCGCCACGCGCGAGGCCGTCGGGCCGATGCTCGAATCGGCGCTCGCGGCCGGTGTGCGGATCGAGGCTGATCACGAGGTCCGGCTGCCGTCCGGTGCGTCGTCGTGGCGACGAGTTGTCGCGATCCCGCTCGAGGACGACGTCGTCGCGACCATGACGTATGACATCGGCGATCTCGTCGACGCGCGCACCCGCGCCGCGGCGCTTTCGCAACACAGCTCCGACGTCGTCGTGATCGCGGGTGCCGACAGCGGGCTCGCGTGGGTGTCACCCGCGGTGGAGGCGATGCTCGGCTTCCCGGCCGAGGAGATGGTCGGGAAGTGTGCGGTCGACCTGGTACATCCCGACGACGTGGACGCGGTCGTCAGCCGCTTCCTCACGGTTGGTGACGATGCGTCGGTGACGCCCACGGTCGAGCTGCGGTTGCGGCGTTCCGACGGCGAGTACCGGTGGTTCCAGTGCTCGATCGCGAATCGGCTCGACGATCCCGACGTGCGGGGCATCGTGATGAGCATGCACGACATCGACGCGAGGCGTTGCTCGGAAGACGCGCTGCGGATGTCGGAGCTCCGGATGCGCAGCATCCTGGAGACGGCCGCCGACGCGATCGTGACCAGTGACGACGCGGGGATCATCGTCGAGTTCAACCAGGCCGCCGAGCGCATGTTCCGCCTGCCCGCGGCCGAGATGGTCGGCCGCTACTACTACGACCTGCTGGGGCCGTCGACCGAGAACAAGATGTGGCCGCGCAAGGCGATCGACGCGGTGCGCTCGGGCACCCCGCTCGAGATCGTCACGCAGCGGTCCGACGGCGAAGCCTTCGAGGCGCGCATCTCGATCTCCCGGACGGAGCTGAACGGCCGAACGTTCACGACCGCGATCCTGCGCGACGTGACGCAGGAGAAGGAAACCGCGCGTGTGCTCGAGCAGCGCGGTCTCTACGACGAGCTCACCGGTCTCGCGAGTCGCAAGCTCCTGATCGACCGCCTCGACGAGTCGATCCGCCGCGCCAAGCGTCGCCGTGCGCTCGTGGGAGTCGTGCTGTTGGACGTCGACCGCTTCAAGCACGTCAACGACAGTCTCGGCCACGACGTCGGCGACGCGTTGCTCGTGCAGGTCGCCGAGCGTCTGCGCGCGGATGCGGGCGAGACCAACACCGTCGCGCGACTCGGAGGTGACGAGTTCGTCGTCCTGTGTGACGAAGTGCGCGACGTCGACGAGGTTTCCGACCATGCGCACCGTCTCGACGACTTGTTGCGCGCCCCCTTCGTGCTGGACGGCATCGAGCTGATGTTGACCGCGTCGATCGGGATCGCGGTGTGGAACGGCGGCGACGAGCAGGCGGACGAGCTGGTGCGCCATGCCGACGCCGCGATGTATCGCGCCAAGGATCGCGGGCGCGGCCGCGTCGAGCTCTTCGACGAACCGATGCAGACCCAGGTGTCGGCGCGCCTCGCGCTCGAGTCCGCGCTGCGGCGCGCGATCGATCGCGACGAGCTGGTCGCGTACTACCAGCCGATCGTCGCGTTCACGTCCGGCCGCCCGACCCACCTGGAAGCACTCGTACGCTGGCAGCGTCCGGATGTCGAGCTCGTTCCACCCGACGTGTTCATCGGCATCGCCGAAGAGACGGGCCTCATCCATCCGATCGGTGAGTGGATGCTGGACCGCGCCGCGCACGACTGCGCGAGCTGGC
>JAUZEI010000430.1 GCA_030839105.1 Actinomycetota bacterium | reverse complement strand
CGCACTTCGTAGAGCGGACCACTCCACTCGCGCACGTGCAGGCCCGTCTCTTCCTGCACCTCTCGAGTGAGGCCCGCCAGAAGATCGACGTCGTCCGCATCGATCACGCCGCCCGGGGTGCTCCAGTCCTCGACACCCCCGCGTCGAACATTCCGCACGAGCAGCACGCCGGCGGTCGTCTCGAGCAATCCTCCGGCAACGGTCCACTCGTGCACGGCCGACAGTCTCGCGCTTCCCTCGCCTGCGAGGCGCGCCGGTACGATCGCCGAGTGGCCGTCGAGATCACCCCGGAGCATCCGAACCTGCCCCGGCGAGGCGCGCTCGGAACGATGTTCGTCGCGATCGCGCTGGCGGGATCACTGGGCGGCTTGATCGGATACAGCCTGGTTGCCACCACGTGCCCCGACACGCCGACCCGCGCCGAGCAACTGCTCCAACAGATCCGCGGCTTCCAGGTGCACGTGCCGTCGTGCGCATGGAAGGAGCTCGGCGGCGCGCTCGTCGGAACCGTCCTGGCCGCCCTCGGCGCAGCGACGATCGCGGTGCTGGTGATCCGCGCCCAATCGGAATGGCGCGGCCACGCACCCAAGCGCGTCTCTCGCAACTAGTGGCTCCGGCTCAGGCGAGCGCGATCCGACGGAACGCCTCCGCGTACTGCACGCCCGCGAGCCGGCCCGCGTCGATCGCGCTCTCGCGCAAGAAGTCGCGGAACCAGTCGCCCGTCTCCACCAGCTGACTGGCGTGGCAGAACAGGGCTTCGATCTTGCGTTCGAGCGTCGCGCCGACATCGACCCACACGTTCGGTTCGAACGTCCCCGAAAGATAGAGGGCTCGCACCTGATGGGTCCGCAAACCCTCGGCGGCCAGTTCCGGGAAGTAGTGCGGATTGCCGGCGGCGGGAGCCACCGCGTCGAGCGTTGCCCACCCCGTGACCCGATGATCGCGATGATTGACGTAGGCGTCGCCGAAGAACACCGCGGTCGGATCCGGACAGCACACCGCGTCGGGCTTCACCGCGCGGATCAGCCGCACCAACTCGCGGCGCAGCGCGTGGTCGTCGGCGATCTCGCCGTCGGGATGGTCGAGATGATGATGTTCGGCGATGCCGAGCACGCGCGCCGCGGCCGCCGTCTCTTCGACCCGCAGCACGGTCAGCGCTTCGAGATCGGCGTCGGGATCGCTCGTACCCTTGTCGCCGCGCGTCGTGACCGCGACATGCACCTCCGCGCCCGCATCGGACCAACGCGCCAGTGTTCCCCCCGCCGAGATCTCCGGGTCGTCGGGATGCGCGTAGATCGCGAGGACGCGTGCCGGCGTGTCGTCGTGAAGCATGGTCACGCAGCCGCCCGGATCTCGTCGAACACGCCGATCGCGCGCGCAACGGCATCGTCGTCGACGTCCTTGTGCGTGACGAGGCGCACCGTGCGCGGGTCGATCGTCCCCGCGAGCACTCCGCCGTGATGGAGCCGTCGGACGAAGTCGGCCGGAAGCGCGCGCATCTCGGCGCAGACGATGTTCGTGTGCACGGCGTCGGGGTCGACGCTACCGGGCCAGCGTTCCGCCAGCGCAGCAGCCAGACGACCGGCCCGCGCGTGATCATCGGCGAGCCGGTCGACCATCGTCTCCAGCGCGACGACACCCGCGGCCGCGATCACGCCCGCCTGGCGCATTGCGCCGCCCCAACGATGACGATGTTGTCGCGCCTCGGCGATCACCGCCGCCGGTCCGCACAGCAGTGACCCGACGGGCGCACCGAGTCCCTTCGAGAGACAGAACATCACGGTGTCGACCGACGCGACGAGCTCGCGTGGCGCGGTGTCGAGCGCGACGGCTGCGTTCCAGATGCGCGCACCGTCGACGTGGACCGGTAGACCGCCGGCGCGCGCGAGGTCGCACAGGGTTGCCATCTCGGTCGCGTCGATCGGCGCGCCCGACAGCGCCATGTAGGTGTTCTCGATCACGACCAGCGCCGGTTGCGGCAGATGGTGCGCGACACCCTCGATCGCGGTGCGGATCCCGTCGGGAAGGTCCCAGAGCGGATGCATCTGGACGCCGGCATTGACGGGCGCGGCCGCGGCCTCGTGGCGGTACACGTGGGCCCGGTCGGGACACAGCACCTCGGTGCCCGCTCGCGCAAGCACGCGCATCGCGAGCTGGTTGGCCATCGTTCCGGATGGCACGTAGAGCGCCGCCTCCTTGCCGAGCAGCGATGCCGCGAGCGATTGCAGCCGGTTGACCGTGGGGTCTTCGCCGTAGACGTCGTCGCCGACCTCGGCGTCCGCCATCGCGCGCCGCATCTCGGGCGTGGGTGTGGTGACCGTGTCGGAGCGGAGGTCGATCCCGCTCACGGCTCCTGCCAGCCGGGCTTCACCGGGCGGATCAGCCCTTCTTGGATCACGGTGACCGCGAGCGCTCCGTCGCGCCGGAAGATGAAGCCCTCCGCAAGTCCGCGCGCACCCTGCGCCGACGGGCTCTTCTGGTGATAGAGCAGCCATTCATCGGCGCGCAGTGGACGGTGGAACCACATGGCGTGGTCGAGGCTCGCGATCATGAACCGGTCGTCGTCCCACGAATGCGCGTGCGACATCACGGCGGTGTCGAGCAACGTGAGATCGGACGCGTACGCGACGATGCACGCGTGGAGCAAGGGGTCGTCGGGAAGCTTGCCGTCGGCTCGGAACCACACCAGCTGCTCGGGTTCACGCGGGCTGGGGTCGGGATCGAGCCACCGCGGCAGGCGTGACGAGCGGGTGTCGATCGGGCGGTCGCGCCGGATCCACTCCACGAACGGGGCGGGAAAACGGTCCGTGTACGGCTCGAGCCGTTCCCGCATCGTCGGCAGCGTCTCGGGATCCGGGGCATCCGGCATGGGGTACTGATGCTCGGGCCCCGGCTCGTGGATGTGGAACGACGCCGACAGATTGAAGATCGCACGCCCGTGCTGGATCGCGACGACGCGGCGGGTCGTGAAGCTATGGCCGTCGCGGATGCGGTCGACGTCGTAGACGATCGGAATGCGAGGATCGCCGGGACGCAGAAAATACGCGTGCAGCGAGTGGACGTGTCGATCGGAGTCGACCGTCCGGCCCGCGGCTACGAGCGCCTGTCCTGCAACCTGTCCGCCGAACACGCGCTGGCGATCCTCGTCCGGACTCACGCCGCGGAACAGGTTCGCCTCGAGCTGCTCGAGCTCCAAAAGATCGATCAGATCGTCGAGTGCGCTGCCCATGACCGCGGCGATGCTACCGGCGCGCCCGCCGCGCATTCCCGCTCGGCCCACTCAGCCGAAGAAGACGCTCGCGGTCTCGAAGAGACGGCCGTCGACCGTTTTCAGCCGGTCCACGCCCTCCTCGATGGGAATGCGCACGACCGCGGTTCCATGCAGCGCAACCATCTTCCCGTAGTCGCCCTCGTGGGCGGCGTCGATCGCCTCGACTCCGAAACGGGTCGCGATCACCCGGTCGTACGCGCTCGGACTTCCGCCCCGTAGTACGTGTCCGAGCGCCGTCATGCGCGCCTCGTAACCCGTGCGGCGTTCGATCTCGTCGGACAGCCGTTGGCCGATCCCCCCCAGCCGAACGTGCCCGAAGTCGTCGACCTCCCCCGCCTGCACTTCCATCGTGCCTTCCTTGGGCGTGGCGCCCTCGGCGGCGACGACGATGGAGAAGCTCGCACCTTGTTGGTGACGGTGCTTGAGCCGATCGCAGATCTCGTCGATGTCGAACGGCTCCTCGGGAATGAGGATGATGTCAGCGCCGCCCGCCATCCCGGAGTACGTAGCGATCCAACCCGCATGACGACCCATCACCTCGACAACCATCACGCGGTCGTGACTCTCGGCGGTCGTGTGCAGACGATCGATCGCGTCGGTCGCGATCTGCACCGCGGTATGGAACCCGAACGTGAAGTCGGTTCCCGAGAGGTCGTTGTCGATCGTCTTCGGTACACCGACGATGCGCACGCCATCGCCCTCGAGCTTCAACGCGACGCCGAGTGTGTCTTCACCGCCGATCGCGATCAGCGCGTCGATACGATCGCGCGCCAACGTCGCGAGCACCTTTCGCGGTCCGTCGTCGGTCTTGTACGGGTTCGTGCGCGACGTGCCGAGGATGGTGCCGCCCCGGGGAAGCAGCCCTCGGACGGTCCACAGCGACAAGTCCATCGACTCGCCCTCCATCGGGCCCCGCCAACCGTGGCGATAGCCGACGATCGTGTGGCCGAACTCGCCGACACCCTTGCGGACCACCGCCCGGATGACTGCGTTCAATCCGGGGCAATCGCCACCGCCGGTCAGCATTCCGATGCGCATCGTGCCTCCTCTGCTTTGTTCTATCCTGCCGCGAGTCCGCGTCCCGGGCGTCACTTTCGATGGACCAACCAACACCGGACCTGCCAACGCCCGATGCAATCGACGCCCCCGAGGTGCCGACCGATCCGGCGGTCCAATCCCCAGCCCGCCCGAGCCCGGACCCCGACCCGGTGACCGGTCCGTCGGAAGTGCCGGCGTCGACCACCACTCGTCCCGAGGAAGAGCGTGCGGACGGCCGCGAGGAACGCATCGATGCCCGGCTGCGACGACTGGTCGGCGGCGAAGAACAGGTACTCGCATGGGCACAGGGCTGGGTATCGCGTGAGGTGCGGCTGCACCGCATCTTCGGGGCGCGCACGCTCGACTTCGCGGTCGTGACCGATCGTTCACTCAGCCTGTTCTCGACCGGATTCTTCACCCGCCGTCCGCGGCGGCGCGTGTACAACGCGCGTTTCGAACGGATCTTCGTCACCGCCGACGTCGTCGCCCGAGGGCGGCAACGCGTGCGCATCACGTCGCGGGAGGCGAGGCCGCTCTGGTTCGAGTTGGACGCATCTGCTCGGGCCCGCGCATTCGCGGCCGAGCTCACAACCCTGCGTGCAGTCGGCCCGGACGTGAGTTGCATCGTCGCGATCGATGCCGGCACGACGGGCGTGCGCGCGTTCGCCGTCGGCGACGACGGCCGACCCCTCGCCCGCTCGTATCGTGAGTTCCCGCAACACTTTCCGCGACCGGGTTGGGTCGAACACGACGCCGACGACATCTTGCGGGTGACGGTCGAGACGCTGGCCGACGTCGCGGGCCAAGTCGGCGCCATGGGCGAGACGATCGCCGCCGTCGGCATCACGAACCAGCGCGAGACCGTCGTGGTGTGGGATCGCCGCACCGGTGCACCACGCGCCCGCGCCATCGTGTGGCAGGACCGTCGCACCGCCGAGCGGTGCGACGAACTGCGCGCCGCCGGCCACGAACCCATGATCCGGCGCGCGACCGGACTCGTCCTCGACCCGTACTTCTCGGGCTCGAAGTTGTCGTGGTTGCTGCACGCCGGTGGCGTGGACGTCGACGACGATCTCCTCTTCGGCACTGTCGACTCCTGGTTGCTCTGGAAGCTGACCGGCGGCCCCGACGGTGGCGTGCACGCGACCGACCCGTCGAACGCGAGCCGAACGATGTTGTACGACATCGGGTCCGCCGTCTGGTCGGACGAGCTGTGCTCCCTGTTCGAGATACCGCGCACGATCCTCCCCGAGGTGCGGCCGTCGAGCGGACGGTTCGGCGTCACGGCGGCCGAGCACGCAGCCGGATTGCGCGTGCCCGTGAGCGGCATTGCCGGCGACCAGCAGGCGGCGCTGTTCGGCCAGGCGTGTGTCGCGCCGGGCATGACGAAGAACACGTACGGAACCGGATCGTTCGTACTGACGAACATCGGCGACAGACTCCCGGAACCCGTCGACGGCCTGCTCACGACGATCGCCTGGTCGCTCGGTGCGGGACCGGTCACCTACGCCATGGAAGGCGCGATCTTTGTCACGGGGGCCGCGGTGCAATGGCTGCGCGACGGCTTGGGAGTCATCCGCGAAGCCTCGGAAATCGGGCCGCTCGCCGCGACGGTGCCGGACGCGGGCGGCGTGTTCGTCGTACCCGCATTCACCGGCCTCGGATCGCCGTGGTGGGATCCGTACGCACGCGGCACCATCGTCGGGATCACGCGCGGCACGACACGGGGTCATCTCGCCCGAGCCGTGGTCGAGGCGATGGCCTTCCAGACCGCCGATGTCATCGACGCGATCACGCGCGCGAGTGGGACGGCGCCGCCCGAGCTGCGCGTCGACGGCGGCGCGGCGGTGATGGACCTCTTGTGCCAGTTCCAGGCCGACCTGCTCGGCGTGACCGTGCGGCGGGCCGCGATCCAGGAGACGACCGCGCTCGGCGCCGCGTTCCTCGCGGGGCTCGGCGAGGACGTGTGGAACTCGCCCGACGAAGTGAACGCGAGATGGTCCGCCGACGCGTCGTTCACGCCCGACATGACCGAGGCCGAGCGCGTGACGCGGGAATCGGCCTGGCATCGAGCCGTCGAGCGATCGCGCGACTGGTCACACGACTGAGGCAAACCGCCCGGGGAAACTACGAGACTGCCGTCACCGGCCGGCGGGCGTCCGCGAAGCTCGCGACCCGTGCGGTCTCGGTGGGAATGTCCTCGGCCTGTTTCGTGGCGTACGTATCGACGTACTCATAGCCCGAGAGCTCGCGGATCTCGTACATCACCTCGTCGGTGAGCTCGCGCAGGGCCATGCGATCCTGTTCGCGACCCGCGTAGCGAGCCGGATCGATGGGCTCGCCGAACCGGATCGTGACAGGCCGGAACAGTTTCGGCATCCGGGAGTCGACCGGCTGGACCTCGTCACTGCCGATCATCCCGATCGGCACGATGGGCACGTTGCACCGCAGGGCGAGACGCGCGATCCCGGTGTGACCGCGGTGCAGCAAACCGTCGCGAGTGCGTGTGCCCTCCGGGTAGATGGCGAACACGTCCCCCGCGCGCAGCACCTCGGTCGCGGACGTGAGCGCACGCTCGCTGGCGCTGCCGCCCTCGCGCCGGATCGGGATCTGGCCGCAGCTCTTGAAGAACCACGCCGTCTTCACGTCGTCGAAGTACTCCGCCTTCGCGACGAAGGTCACCCGCCGCCGCACGACCAACGGGATGAAGAAGGAATCGAGGAACGAGCGGTGATTGCACGCGAGGATCACCGCGCCGCGCTTCGGCACATGCTCTCGACCCTCGACGCGTAGGCGCACGAAGATCCGGATGAACGGAGTCAGGAGACCCTTCACGATCCAGTACAAGCCCCGACAGCGTACGCCGTGGACGGCGCGGTGCGGGAGGGATCAGGCGGCGACCGGCTCCGTTACGGGCGCCGGCACCCCGAGCCGGCTCGCCAGCGCGTCGATGACGGCCATCGTCCGCGCCACCTCCTCGTGCTCGCGGCGGGCGTTGTCGAGCGCACGACCGGTCCCGATCTCGTGCATCACGTCCAAGTGCACGAGGCTGAGCAGTAACCGCCGCATCGGGTCCTCCTTCGACGTCGCCAGTCTCGAACGACGACATGGCGCGGCGGTTCCCGGCGTGTCACGAGAACGCGAACAGCAGTTGACCCTCTGATGACGTCGCTCATGACGCGGCCACACCCCGGGCCGGGCGCGTCGAGAATGTTGACCGCGCGGTCAAGTGCGGCAGTACGCTCGCGTGATGCGGCGCAAGCTCACTCCGCGGGGTCGGGAACGCCGCGACCAGCTCATGGAATGTGGTGCCCGCCTGTTCGCGGAACGGGGCTACCACCCGACCTCGGTGGCCGACGTGGTGGCCGCGCTCGGGGTCGGCAAGGGCGTCTTCTACTGGTACTTCGCCTCGAAGGAAGAGCTGCTGACCGAGTTGCTGAAGGCGTCGAACCACGACCTGCGCAAGCGCCAACAGCAGGCGATCGGCGAGGAAGCCGATCCGGTCCGGCGCATCGAGCTCGGCATCCGGGCGTCGCTCGCCTGGTTCGCCGAGCATCGCGAGTACTTCGCGATCATTCAGTTCGCGGCGACGGACGAGACGTTTGCGCCGGTCCTGGCCCGGAACCGCGAGATCGCGATCGCCGACACGATCCGCCACCTGAAGGACGGGATCGTCGACGGCCGGATCGCCGATCGTGACCCGGCGCTGCTCGCGCACGCGATCCACGGTGTCGTCGCCGAGCTGACCCGCCATTCCCTCGTCGAGGGCAACCTGCCCCTGGACGAGGTGGCCGACCTGTGCGTCGCGTTCTGTCTCGAGGGCCTCGCCGGCTGATCGGCTGATCGGCGCGTCGAACCGGAGTCAGCCGAGCTTGGTCAGGCCCTTGCGGATCTGGCGCATGGCCTGCTGGATCCGCTTCTCGTTCTCGACGAGCGCGAACCGCACGTAACCCTCGCCTCCCGGACCGAAACCGTTGCCGGGCGAGAGCGCGACCTTCGCCTCTTGCACGCACATCGTGGTGAACTCGATGCTCGACATCTCCGCGTACGGCTCCGGGATGCGCGCCCAGACGAACATCGTCCCCTTCGGACGTTCGATGTGCCAGCCGAGCCGATCGAGACCGTCGATCAACGCGTCGCGGCGGCCCTTGTAGATCGCGTTCACTTCCT
>JAUZEI010000415.1 GCA_030839105.1 Actinomycetota bacterium | reverse complement strand
CTGCTCCCCGGCAAGCCCTACGGGCACGGCACCCGCCCTCCACTCGTCGGATGGAAAGGTCGCGTCTTCGCGCTCGAGGAGCTCGACGACTTCTTCGCGGACTTCGAAGCCGAGCACGCCGCGTCCTACGGCTTCGAGGTCGACTCGTGAGTCGCCTATCTAATGGACTTTCGCGATCGGGTGTGAAAAATGGAGCGCACCGATGGTGACATGAGGGCGCGGACATACCGGGTGCCATCCGCTAAAAGTGCTCCCGGCTCCGCGGCCACCACCCAAGAACCATCCCAAGAAACGCGACGTCGCTTGTTATCGGTCGTCATCTCTCGTCTTAGTTGGTAACCAGACCCCGTACTTGCCACAATCAATGACGGCGGGTATTGAGAGAAATCGTTTGAGTCAGCCTTACAAGCAGGGGGTCGGCGGTTCGAGCCCTCCAGCGCCCACCAGAATCCGCCAGGGTCCGGGCCGAGACCCTGCGTAAACGCAGGCGGTCGTCGCGCGAATCCGCGCGTGCGTGCGTGGCGGGTGCCTCTGCGGATGACAGCGTCACGCGCGCCGCGTAGCCCTCGGTCGTCGGTGCTTGGCACGGCTCTGCTCGTATGGATGGGGCAACGCTTCGGTGCCGGTGATGACAGCTCGCGAGGAGATCCGGAGACATCAGGCTCCGACGCCTTCGAGGCGGAGCGGGTGCCCGACCTCGATCCGAAAGCGCCCGCGCGCCGTTCGCTCGATTCGGAGCGGTGCGCCCCGTTCGTCGAGTCGGCGTTTGAGCAGCACGAGCCGGCTCTCGAGATTGTCGCGGAACGTCGGCAGCTCGAGCGTCGGATCGAGACGGATCTCGCGGTTGGTGAACTCGGTCCGGCCGTGGTCGACGTACTCGCGCGCCAAGCGCCACAGAATGCGGCCCGCAACCCCCTTGATGAGGTAGTCGTCGTCGATGAAGGTGCTTCCGTCGACGGCGAAGAAGCGGATCGTCGACGCCGAACCGAGCGGGGGCACCACCGCGGGCGCGGCTCCGTCGTCGGTACCTGCTCGCTCGGGTTCTTCTACGCCGCCGAGATCGATCGCGTTCGCGAGGAGGTGCGCGACGACGCTCAACACGTACTCGTCCTCGGCGCTGAACGCACCGAGTTGTGCGCTCTCGACCGCGAGGACGCCGACGAGCTCGCCCATCACCATTGCCGGTGCGGCCATCTGGCTGTTCGCCTTGGGTAGTCCGGGTAGCGGGATCTCGGTATCCTCCGCGGTCGATGGGTCGTGCGACTCCCGCGCGCGGCGCGCGTACACGAGCATCCGCTGGAGGTTGTTCGCACGCATCGGCCTGCCCTCCGCCGCGACCTTGCCGACTATGCCCGCACCGAAGCGGACCTCCGATCCGATGCCGGGACGCTCGTACCCGCGCGTCGCGATCGTGTAGAGGGACGAGCCCCGCTCGTCGAGCATCAGCAGGATCGAGTGCTCGAAGCCGAACAGGTCCGCGAGCGCGTCGAGGGAACACGTGAGGACTTCGTCGAGATCGCAGCAGCGGCCGAGCCGGCCGATGAGCTCCGCCAGCCCACTGAGCGCGTCCCGTGCCGGCGGGAGGTCCGTTCCCGAGGTCTCGGCGTTCATAGGACGCTCACGACGACAGTGCCCGCACCTCGACGACGCGGTAGATGTCGGCCCCGCGCAGCGCGAAGACATCTTCCATATGCATCAACACGCTGATGGCTTCGATGCCGGCGCGCAGCTCGTCGAAGAGCGGTCCGCTCGTCTCGGTGCGTTCGTACTCGAGATCGAGGTGGAAGGTGTCGTACCCCTGCGAGTCCGTGATGAGCACGGCGGCGCGCGGGTTGGTCGCCAGGTTCGCGACGGTCTTCGAGAAGTACTGGTTCGAGACTGCGATGTGGTCTCGATCGACGAGCGAGAGTTGCGACACGTGCGCGATGTTGGGGACACCCGTGCCGGAGCAGGTGGCGAGTACGGGCGGGATGACACCGTCGAAGCACCCGGGCCGCCGGGTGAGGTCGATGTCAGCCACGGAGCGCCCCCACCGAGCGTCCGGCGCCGGGCCCTGGAGTCTGGTCATACAGCTCGTCGATCGCGATCCGCGCGACGAAGACGGCGGCGGGACGTAAGCGCTCCACCAGCTGCCGCGGGTGCCCGATCGCCGCTAGTGCCGCACGGAAGGTCTCGTCGTACTGCCGCATCAGGGCGGCGTCGGTCGGGCCCGGTACTTCGGCTCCGGCCACGGCGGTGCCTTTCACCTGTACCGACCGGAAGGTCGTGATGTCGGTGAAGACGAAGCTCAGCCGACCGCCTGCGCGCAAGCCTGCGAGGGTGCGGCCCGCGTCGGAGCTGACCAGCGCGCGAAGCCCACCGAGCTCGTCGATCGTCGCACCCCAGACCCGGAACGCCTCGGGCACCAACTGATCGTCGGTCGACACGCCCAGCATGGCAACGCCCGTATCGAGCAATTCGCGTAGTTCCGCCCTGTCCATCACTCGCCAATTTACGCGGTTACGAAGTTCTTAGCGTCGGCTGCAGGATCACTCAAGAAACGGGTCGGACGCGGTCTGTCACGGTGAGCAGACCACGAACCGAGCCGCCGCACCGCGACGGCCATCACCAAGGAGTGCTCCGTGACCAGTGCCGTCGAATCCACCGCGTTCGCATCCGTCGAGAGCTCGGCGCTTCCCTACGACTTCTTCCGCGAGGTGCACAAGGGCCTGCGGCTCGCTCTCTTCACCCTGACGTGCGACCTCGGGTCCACCGACTACGAGCGGCCCGAAGCGCGAGCCGAGACGGTGCGGCGCGTGTCCGAGACCGTTGCCCTGCTGCAGTCGCACCACGGCCACGAGGACACGTTCATCGCACCGTTGCTCGAGCAGGACCACCCGCGCCTGCGCGCCATCGTCGACGCCGGCCATGCCGAGACCGAGGCCGACCTGGTCGAGATCGGAACGCTGACGCAGCGACTCGCGGAGGCGTCGGGATCCGACGCGGTGCAGGCCGGGCTCGATCTGTACCGCTTCTTCGCGTTGTTCACCGCGCAGTACCTGGCGCACATGGCCCTGGAGGAGGGCGAAGTCATGGCGTCGCTGCGCGACACCATGAGCGTCGGCGAGCTCTTCGACGTCGACATGCGCCTGCGGGGCGCCGTGCCGCCGGACACGATGTGCCGCTTCATCGCCGTGATGGTGCCGGCCATGAACTCCGAAGAACGCCTCGGCATGTTCCAGGGCATGCGGGCGGGTGCGCCGGCGGAGATCTTCGACCGGTTCCTCGCAACCGCGCTCGACGCGCTCGACCCCGACGACGCGGGCGCCCTGACTCGACGCCTGTCCGCCTGATCACACCCCCGCCCGCGACGTCGGCGACGCCGACCGGCGAACGACCGATTCGAAAGGAACTCCGATGCATTACGGACTCAACATCCCCCAGGCTGGTTCGCTCGCCGATCCGGACGCCGTCCGCCAGGTCGCGATCGCAGCGGATCAGGCCGGCTACGCGTCGCTGTGGGCACTCGACCGCATCCTCGCCCCGCTGGAGCCGCGCACTCCGTATCCCGCGGCGCCGGACGGCGTTCTGCCACCCGAACAGCACGTCGTGCTCGATCCGCTCGGCGTGCTCACACTGGCCGCCGGAGTCACCGATCGGATCGGGGTCGGGACGAACGTGTTGGTCGCCCCCTGGTACCCGCCGGTGCTCCTGGCGCGGGCACTCACGACGCTCGACATCATCAGCCGCGGTCGCCTCACCGTCGGGCTCGGTCTGGGCTGGTCGGCCGACGAGTACGCCGCGGTCGGTGTCGCCCAGCGCCGCCTCGCGGAGCACATGGAGGAGGTGCTCGACGTGCTGGACGCGGTCTGGACGAGCCCCGTTGTCGAGCACCGCGGGGCGCGGTTCCGAATCGCCCCGTCGGAGATCGCCCCGAAGCCGTACCGCCGCCCCCGGCCGCGGCTGCTCCTCGCGGCTTACACGCCGGCCGGACTGGAACGCGTCGCGCGCCGGGCCGACGGTTGGACACCGGCCGGGCTGCCGGTCGAGGCGATCGCGCCGATGTGGGCGGTCGTGCGCGACGCAGCCGGCGCACACGGACGCGACGCCGACGAACTCCAACTCGTCGTGCGCGCCAACGTGAAGGTGACCGACCGGGCTCTGCCGGCCGGCCGGCCGAGCTACTGGGGCACGATCGAGCAGATTCTCGACGATCTCGACACGACCCGCGCCGCGGGTGCGCACGAGGTGATCATCGATCTGAGCGGATGCGCCTCGACGGCCGACGAGATGCTCGAGCTTGCCGACGCGTTGACGGCCGAGACGCTGGCCATGGCGTGAGGAGGCACGACCTGAGCGACCGCCCCACCGACGCAATCGCGGTCGTGACCGCGATCTACGCCGCGATCGCGGCGGGCGGGCACCCGCGGTCCACTACGCGATCGACACACCCGCCATGTTGGACGCGCTCGCGCCGGCCGCGCGAATGCCTGCGGCGCGGAAGGACTTCGAACCAGTCTGTTGGCAGAAGGCGGTGCCGTCGTCGCGCGTCGCGTAGCGCGGGTCAGCACGGGTGCTCCGGAGCGGCACCTTGTGGAGCGTGCGGTGCGATGACGAGTGAGGCGCAACGAAAGGGACTTCGTCACTCATCGGACGAGCTTGTCCCTTATCGGCCACCGGCGAAACGATTTGCCGAGCGCTCCGCAGGGTACTTCTCCGCCGCCGTCAGACTCAGGAGGAGGATCCGTGAACGACCCGATCGCAATGCTCAAGCGAGATCACCGCGAAGTATCGGCGATGTTGAAGGAGCTGGCCGAGAGCAAGCCCGG
>JAUZEI010000404.1 GCA_030839105.1 Actinomycetota bacterium | reverse complement strand
GTCGGCGTCGTCGGCCCGGAGCACACCCTTGCGGTGGGCGTTCACCACACCCGCCGCCACACCCGCCTGCGCGGCACCCCAGGTGAGGCGTCCGTGTCGTTCGTTCGTCGCTTCGATCGTGGCCTTGTTGACGAAGAGGGTCATCGGCTTCACCGGCACGTTCGGCGCCGCGACGACCACGAAGGCGGCATGCCCGGCGCGCGGGGTGGCGAGCGCAGTTGCCCACGCGCCACCGACCGGGCCGCTCTTCGCGCCGAGCATGCTGTTGATGTGCGCCGCGTTCGGGCCGTCGCCCGCGAAGCCCTCGCCGATGGAAAACGCGCCGTTGGAGAATGTCGTCACGCGACCCGGCCGTAGCGCACGGCCTTGAGCAGCTCGCTGCTCATCGTCCCGGGCTTCGTGTCGTAGCCGAACAGCCCGACGAGCCGCGCGGTCGCACCGGCGATCGGCGATACGCGATGTATCGAGTTGCGGCCGGCGAACACGAGAAGCGTCCCGGGCGTCATGGGATACACAGTGAGTGGCGCGCGATCGCCGGCGAGGACGCGGTTGACGTCGTCGTAGCGCTCGTCGTCGGCGTTGCGGACGAACGGCGCGACCTCGAAGTCGCCGCCTGCGTCGCCGTCCTGCAACGCGAGCGAGACGACGAAATCGGTCTGGTCGAAGTGCCACTGCAACTCGTCGCCGTCGGCCATCACCGCGAGGTTGAGCGCGCCGAGCGGATCGGCGTACGGATAGATCGTCTCGAGCCCGAGGATGGCCGCGACGAAGGCGCGCAAGTTGTCCCACTCGTAGAGCCGCCGGATCGGCGAGCCGGCCGGGAACAGGTCGTACGCGACCGCGCTGAGCCCGTAGTTGCCGAGCCATTGGCGGGGATGATCGGCGGGAAAGCTTTCGTCCGGGAAGCCGAGATACACCGTGCCGAGGCCGCCGCTGCGATGCGCGAGCGGGGCGAGACGGCGGGCGTCGTCGACGAACTGCGGGAGGGACTCCGGTCGGACGAATCGGGGAATCTCGCAGGCCCCGGTCTCCTGCATCTGCAGGCGGTCCGCCTCGACCGACGACCAGTCGAGATCGACGAGCGAATTCAGATCGGGCTCGTGCACGCGCCGAGTGTACGCACGAAAGGGCCTCGGTAAGCTCGGGAGTGTGAGCGACCTTCCCTACGCCGCGTTCGATGCCGACAACCACTACTACGAGGCCCTCGACGCGTTCACCCGCTACGTCGAGCCGAAGATGCAGCCCCGCTGTGTCCAGTGGTGCGAGGTCGACGGCCGCAAGTACCACGTGGTGGGCGGGATCGTCAGTCACGCGGTCGTGAACCCGACGTTCGACCCGGTCGCCAAGGCCGGCGCGATGCACGACTATTTCCGCGGCAATCCGAACAAGCTGCAGCCGTACGAGTTCCTCCGCGAACGCGAGCCGATCCCGGCCGAGTACCGCGACCGCGACGCCCGCGTCGCGAAGCTGGACGAGTTCGGCCTCGAAGGCGTATGGCTGTTCCCTACGCTCGGCATCCTCTACGAAGAGCTGCTCAAGCACGACATCGAAGCGGTCACGACGCTGTTCACCGCATTCAACCGTTGGCTCGACGACGACTGGGGCCTCGACTACCAGGGCCGCATCTTCGCCTCGCCGTACATCACGCTCGCCGACCTCGACTGGGCGTGCCGCGAGTTGGAATGGGCGATCGGCAACGGTGCGCGTCACGTCGTGATGCGTCCCGCGGCGCCGCACACCGCTTCGGGTCAGGTCCCGGTGAGCGACCCGCGCAACGACCCGTTCTGGGCGCGCGTCAACGAAGCCGGCATCACCGTGGTCGTGCACGCAGGCGACAGCGGCTACTCGAGCAACGGGTACGCGGTCGACGGGTTCGCGGCCGGCTTCAGCGGTGCCGGACGGTGGGCACCGTCGGTGAAGGCGTTCCACATCGAACGCGCCGCCTACGACTTCCTGATCACGCTCGTGTTCGACAAGTTGTTCGAACGTTTTCCGAACGTGCGCGTCGCGTCGGTCGAGAACGGCGCCGAATTCCTCGGCGACCTCTTCAACAAGCTGCACTCGACCGATCACAAGATGCCCGGCTACTTCGCCGAGGATCCGACCGAGTCGTTCAAGCGGAACGTCTGGATCAACCCGTTCTGGGAAGACGACGTGAACACCGTCGTCGGGCACATGGGCGCGGACCGGGTGATCTTCGGCTCCGACTGGCCCCACATCGAAGGCATGCCGCGGCCGCTCGATTACGCAGTCGAGGTCAAGCAGTTCGGCGACGCCGACCAGCAGCGCATCATGCGCGACAACGCGCGCGAGCTCACCGCGCGCCGTCCGGCCTGACCCGGTTCCCTCGGCGCGCTATTCGGTTCGGAGCGCCTGCACGACGGGGCTCTGCCCCGCTCGCCGCGCCGGCAGCCACGCGATCACGTTGGCGAGCAACACCGTGCCGGTGAGGGCGATCGCCATCGTGATCCACGGCCACGCGGTGTCGGTCCTGACGCCGTAGGCGTCGGCGATGCGCGTCCACACGAACCGCCCGAGCAGGATTCCCAGCGGCGCACCTACGGCCGTTCCGACGATCGCGAGCATCGTCGCCTGCCACGCCACTATGCGGTCGATTTGCCGCGGCGTGCAGCCGAGGGCGCGCAGCACCGCGAAGTCGTGGGCCCGCCGCCGCACGGACAGGACGATGAGGTGCCCGACCGCCAGCAACGCGATCGCGATCAAGAATCCCGCGAGAACCCACGGCAGGCGGTCGAGCTCGCGGAGCTGCTGGATCTCGGCGTGCTGGATGGGCGCCGCGGGCAGCTCGCCGTTGTTGAAGGCACGCATCCGCTCGCGCGCGGCCGTTCGATCGGCGCCGGGTCGGAACGACACCGCGAGCTGCGGCGGACCCTCGCCCCCACTGGCGACGAGTTTGAGCGCCTCCGCACCGTCGCGCGTGAACAAGGCGCCGTCCGCGAGCGCGAACGTCTGCCCGTTGGTGATCGGGAACAACGTCGTCCCGACCAACTGCACCCGTTTTCCGTTCACGTCGACCTCGTCGCCGATGGCCAAGCCCTCGTGGCGCATGGTCTTGGCCCCGAGCGCCACTTCGTCCCGCCCTTCGGGCGCCCGACCGGTCACGACGACGAACCCGGTATGGCCCTCGACGAATTGCTCGGCGAACCCGGGAACCTGATGACCGTTGATGTGCGGCAGGTAGTCGACCCAGATTCCCGTGACCGCCGCGACGTCCGGGTCGGAGGTGATGCGCCGGAGCGCAGCCGCGGCCCCTTCGGCGGTGATCGGGTCGTTCGGTCCGAAACCCTTGATCAGCGCGTCCCAGCCGTATCCCTCACGCGCAGGCTGGGTCGTCAGGCGCGTGAGTGAGCCGGAGAAGACGGCGACACCGATCACGCCGGCCATCGCCAACGCGGTACCGGCGACCGCCGAGCGCAACGGGATCGCGCGCCGGCCCCGCCCGACGTGGGTGACCATGCTCGCCGCCGTCGTCGTGGTGACACCGCCGATCGTGAGCCGCCGTGCGACCTTCGACCTC
Source organism: Actinomycetota bacterium (assembly GCA_030839105.1). Lineage (GTDB taxonomy): Bacteria > Actinomycetota > Acidimicrobiia > IMCC26256 > PALSA-610 > PALSA-610. The sequence goes on along the minus strand of JAUZEI010000404.1, from coordinate 473 downwards.
CGAGTGGGAGCAGACGCGCGATCACGCGATACCCAGACTGCCGCCGCGGCCGACGTCAGGAGTACGACGACGGCGAGCGCGAGCGCGCCCCCGACGAGAACCGTTGCGTCGAAGTCGAGCCCGCGCGCGACCTCGGCGCGCCGGGCCGTACCGATCGGCATCCACCCGGACGCGAGCCACGCGCCGAGCACACCCAATCCCGCGCCGGCGACGGCGACCGGAATGATCGGCACGCACACATCCGCGATCCGAGCCGTGCGGGAGGCGCCGAAGACCCGCAGGACCTCGCGTTCGTCGGTCCCCCGCTCCGTGTAACGGACCAGCACCTGGGACAGCAGCACGAGTCCGACCAGCGCGGCGACGACCGCGAAGACGAGCAGCCCGTTCGCCAGTACACCGGCCGTGGAACGAAGCGCGTCCACGACCGACGTGAAGGTCCCGGAGTCGACGACCGCACCGCGAGGTACGGCTTT
>JAUZEI010000399.1 GCA_030839105.1 Actinomycetota bacterium | reverse complement strand
GAGCGAGGCCAGGACCTCGTTCCCGCCGGCCGAACCGATGATCAGCTCGCGTGCGGGAGGCTGGGCGAGGACGTCGAACGGGATCGAACGCGGGTCCGTGGCATAGGCCCCGAGCGACGCCGGGTTGCCGTCGAAGCGCCGGATCCCGGAGCCGAAGGTGCCGTCGTGCGCCAACAGGTAACCGGAAGTGTCCGCGGTGAACTGCACGACGTCGACACGGAACACCGGACCCCACGCTGAGTACTTCGTTACCGGCGTGTGGAGCTTTCCGTCCTCGGTGCGGATGTCGGGCAGGACGTTCTTCGACAAGACCGCGACGACGAGCACAACGCAGGTGACCGCGGCGAAGCCGAAGAGCAGCGACCTCGGTGCGCACGTCGCCAACCCCACCACCGCGAAGATCAGGGCCGCGAGCATGACGACGCGCGGTGGTTCCAGGCGTGTGATCAACGGGATGGCCAAGAGGCACCCGAGACCGGCGCCGACCAGATCCGAGAAGTACATCCGGCCGATACCGTCGCCGGCCCGTCCCAGGAGCACCGCGACAATGATTCCGAACGCGATGAACGTGGCAAAGATGGCAAGGCTGACCGCGCCCAGCCGAAGGAGGTTCGTGAACGACGATCGCGTCCCGTAGTCCCAGATCGCAAGCGTATTCACGTGCATCTTCGCGACTACGAGATAGCCGAGCGCGATGCTCACCGCACCCCAGGTCGAGCACAACGCGATGATGCGTTCGGTCGCCCAGCGGCGCACCGGCGAGAACACCGCAACGAACACGCTGCCCGAGCCAATGCCGAGCAGTGCAAGCCCGATCACCAGGTACGTGTAGTAGTACCAAAGTTTGAACGAGATGATGCGGGTGTAAGCGACCTCGAGCAGGAGCCCCGCAAGACTGACGAGCAAGATCGTGAGCCAGCGCGGCATACGACGCGTACCGATGCCGCCAGGTGTGTCGGAGCCGGCGCCGCGCATCGTCAGTCCCCCGCCGCTCTATGACCGATCCGTCGGACGTCGAAAGCGGCGATGATACCAACCTCATCGAGCCGCGAGGGTGACCGAATGACGTGTCGGGAGTGGCGACGTGGAGAGTTGCCGGCAGCGCGCTCAGGCTCCTCGCATCAACGAGCGCGGTCCATCGCTTGCCGCGGCCTTCGTCGCGATGTTCGAAATCCCGTCCTGCTGGCGACGAGGTAGATGACGAGGAACAGCGCGGCGGCCACCTCCGATGCGATCGCGACGATGCGACCGATCCGACGCAGTTACCTCACGCGACTCCGTATTCGTCGGACGCGCGCGCACTTCGGCCGTCGTCCTTGTTCTGGTCACGGCCGCTCCGGGTTGCTACGACTCCCACTCGAGTCGCAGCTTTGCGCAAAGGGTGTCACTGGCGGTTGCGACCGCCGTTCGATGCGGCGTAGATCGGTCGCATGTTCGAGCCCGGCGCGGGCATTATGCACTCGCGCCAAGGAGAGCTTCGTGTTCGGTGGATGCATCAATTAGTGGGAGGCGCCGATGCCGAGCGGCAGTGAGATCCGAGACGTTCAGCGAGCGACGTGGGCCGGGCTTTCTGCGGGCTGGGAGAAGTGGGACTCGGTCATCATGGAGCAGCTGGGCCCGGTCGGCACAGCGATGATCGACCGCCTCGACATCGCCGAGGATCAGCAGCATCTCGACATCGCGGCGGGCACTGGTGAGCCGGGGCTGACCGTCGCCAACCTCGCGCCGAGGGGACACATCGTTCTGACCGACCTTGCGGCCGAGATGCTCGACATCGCGACGCGACGAGCGAACGCGCAGGGGATCACCAATTTCGAAACCAAGGTGTGCAGCGCCGATGCCCTGCCGTTCAACGACTCGACATTTGACAGCGTCTCGGTACGGTTCGGATACATGTTCTTTCCCGACGTCGCCAAAGCGACCGCGGAGTTCGCGCGCGTGCTCAAGCCCGGCGGCCGTCTCTGTTCGTCGGTATGGGTCAAGCCCGAGGAAAACCCGTGGACGACGATCGCCATGCAGGCAATCGCGACCGAGCTGGTGGTGACTCCACCCGACGCGGACGGGCCGAATATGTTTCGGTGCGCGGCCCCGGGATATGTCAGTGCCGTGTACGAGGGTGCGGGGCTGCGCGACGTTGCCGAGTGGGACGTCGACGTCGAACTCGTGACGCGATCGCCCGCGCAGTATTGGGAGATGGTCAGCGAGCACGTCTCGCTCGCGGTTGCGGCGCTTCAGCAGGTCGACGAACCGGCGCGGCAGCGCATCGCGACAACCGTCATCGCCAAGGTCAGCACCTACGAAGCAGACGGCGAGGTAAGGATTCCGGGCGTGGCCCGCTGCATCATCGGCACGAAGTAGGGACGCGCACGACTCGACCGACGTGAGAGACGTGTGAGACGTGTCGGAGGACCGATTGGCTCGGTCGCTACGCCTGCCTTTCGCGGATCTCAGCGTTGCGGCATGACGCAGGCCTCACGAGAACCGGCCGGGGTCAGGAGGTCGGGTTTGAACCAGCCATCGAGAGGCAGGCGGAAGCCTCGACGCGGCGTGGTCACGGTTGATGGTCGAGATCCCGTCTGGCGAGTTGGATCTGCGCGCGGGCGTACTGGACGGCCTGGGCGAGGTCCATGGACGTTCCGGCGGCGACGTATTCGTCGAGCCGCGACGCTCCGAGCGCGGTGCGGAGGTGGGCAACGAGATCGGGCAGGCCAATGACCCAGCCCGTGCCGGTATGGAGGGTCGTGGCGCCGTAGATGGTGGCGGCGGGCTCGGCACGTTCGATTCGGTCGAAGAGAATGGCCAGGGTGGCCAGTGTGCCGATGGTGTCGGCGGCGTTGCCGGACTGGTGGAACGAGTCGATAGTGGCGTCGAACAACGCGAGGCCCGCGCCCAGATCCCCGTATTCCGATTCGAGCCCGGCCAAATCCTGGGCCGTCGACATCTCGATGTACGGCACCCGGTGCTCGCGCGCATATGCGAGTGACTGACGAAAGAGGTCGAGAGCTCGAACGGGATCGGTATCGGTGAACGCGCGCCCACAGGCGTACAACGCAAGAGCGGTCACAAACGGGTTGCCGCGGGCGCGCGCCGCGGCGAGGGCCTTGTCGGCGACGTCTCTGGCCTCCTGCGCCCGTCCCATTGCGGGCAGGCCAAACGTCAGCGAGGCCAGGCCGATGGAGTGGGCGAACCCGGACTGGCCGGCCATGTCGGCGGAGATCTCGACGTAGCGGTCCATCGTGCCCGCCACCAAATGGGCGTTGGCCTCCGCCAGCCGGCTCCAACCGGACGGGAGCGGCTGATAGCGAGGGTCGGATTCCAGGGCCAGCGCACGCTCGGCGTACGCGAGTCCGGCTTCGGGACGCCCCAACCACGAGCACAGCGCGGCGGCGGTATAGAGACGCGGGAGCTGCGGCACGTCAGCGGCCGTGGCGGCCGCGAGCAGCTCCTCCGCCCAACCGACCGGCTCGAAACGGTTGAGGGCGAATGCCAACAGCGCCGTGGGCGCAACGATCGCGGTCGCCGTCACCACGTCGTCCTGGTCCGTGACCCAGCGGAAGCCCGCGCGCAGATTGGCGAACTCCGCATCCAGCCAATCGATTGCCTCCCGATAACCCGGCCCGTCCCACGCATCGAAAAGGACACGCAACCGATCGGCGTAATAGCGGGCGTGACGATCCCGAACGGTGTCGATGCCCGTGGTCGCAGCCAGTTGATCCTCGGCGAACTGGCGGATCGTCTCCAGCAACCCGTACCGGGTACCGAGCCCGACCCGCTCGGCAGTGACGAGCGATTTGCGTACCAGCGAATCCAAGAGATCGAGCACGGTGTACTCATCCCAGCCCTCTCCGACCACGATCGTCAGGGCGGCGAGGTCGAAGCCCCCGGCGAACACCGAACAGTGCTGCAGCACCACGCGTTCGTCGGTCCTTAGCAAGTCGAAGGACCACTGCACCGCCTGGTGGAGTGTCTGATGGCGTTCCAAACCCCGCCCCGCGCCCCGTAAGAGCCGGAACCGATCGGTCAGGCGCTCCAACACCTCCGACGGGCTCATCGACACCATCCGCGCTGCCGCTAAAACGATCGCCAGCGCAACCCCGTCGAGCCGTCGACAGATCTCGGTCACTGCCACGGCGTCCGCCTCGTCATCCAGACAAAAGTTGGCGACCACTGCGCGCGCCCGTTCCACGAACAACTCGACGGCAGCCGACGCCGCGCCTCCGCCTACGTCGAGCGACGGCACGACCCACAGCTGCTCGGCTCGGGCGCGCAGCCCCTCGCGTGATGTGGCGACGACCCTCACCGTCGGCGCCCGCGCGAGAACGGCGTCGACGAGATCACCCGCAGCGTCGAGAACGTGCTCGCAATTGTCGAGCACGATCAACAAGCGCCGCCCCGCCAACGCGTCGGCGATGCAGTCGGTCGCCGTCCGGCCCGGCTGCGGCAAGATCCCGAGCATCGTGGCCACCGCATCGGGCACTGCCGCCGGGTCGCCGACCGGAGCCAATTCCACGAGCCACACTCCGCCGTCGAAGTCGGGCACCAGCTCGGCGGCGACATGCACGGCCAGGCGCGTCTTGCCGACGCCACCCACCCCGATCAGCGTGACCAGCGGGTGGTCTCGTACCAGCTCGGCGAGGTCCTTCACCTCGGCGTCACGACCCACGAAGCTCGTCACCTGCGCCGGCAGGTTGCCCGGCGCGCCGTCGATCGTGCGCAACGGCGGAAACTCGACCGCCAGACCATCGGCGCGAACCTGGAACACGCGCTCGACGCCCGACAGATCCCGCAGGCGGTGCTCACCCAGGTCCCACAGATCGATCCCGGTCACGAGCCCCGCGGTCGAGCCGCTCACCAACACTTGGCCACCGTGGCCGACAGCCATGATTCGCGCTGTGCGATTGAGCGCAGGCCCGAAGTAGTCCTCGGCGCGTGATTTGACCTCACCGGTGGCGATCCCCATGCGCACCGGAAGCCGGAGTGACCGTTGCGCCTCGATCGCAGCGTCGATTGCGCCCCTCGGCGACGAAAACGCCGCGTACACACCGTCGCCGCTGTGCTTGAAGACCCAACCGCCATGCGACTCGATCGCCGCGCGCAACGTCTCGTCGTGCTCGGCCAAGTCGGCCGCCATGGTTTCGGGATCCCGCTCCCAGCGACGCGTGGAGCCCTCGATATCAGTGAACAAAAAAGTCACGGTCCCCGAGGGCTGCTCCGGCACAACCGAAACGTTACGGCCAGCCAGGTACTCGGCGCCGGTCCAAAACCCGAGCGCGTGCCCGAATACCGACCCGGGGTGTCACCGAACGCCGACACCGGGACGTTCGCGATCGCGGCCGAACGACACCTGTGACGCGGGTCCTTCCCCGCGCCGAGCGAGACAGTTGGAACGTCAGTCCGTCACCGGGCCCGCGGCGAAGAGCCGCCATTCGTCGGGTATCCCTTTGAGGACGTGAATGCCCCGGTCTTCGAAGGCGATGCCTGAACCGGCGACGAGTTCCTTGACGGTGCCGGATACGAGCACTTCGCCGTGTGTGGCGAGCGTAGATACCCGTTGCGCGACGTGTACTGCGACGCCGCTGACGTCGCCGCCGGGCCGTACCTGGATCTCCGCGGTGTGGATACCCACGCGAACGTCGACACCGAAGCTTCGTACACCCGTTCGAATCTCTGTCGCGGCGCGTACCGCGTCCGTTGGGCCGTCGAACGTTGCGAGGTGACCATCACCCATCTGTTTGACCAGTCGGCCGTTGTAGCGACGAACGGTTGTCGCGACGAAGAGATCGATCCCTTCTAACACCTCGGTCCATCGCGTGTCACCCTGTTCGCGGACCCGGTCGGTGGAAGCGACAATGTCGGTAAACATGATGGTTTTCAACCGGCGGTCGCCGCGCTTGTCCCATCCACTGCCGAACATGAACTCGCCAAATGTCCGAGCCGCTTGCGGATCGTCGAACCAATACATCGACGACAACGATTCGAGCAAACGCGCGCCGGGAATGCGCGCCGCCAGGTCACGTGCCGCCTCGACCGACGTATGGACCAGTTCGCCGGTGTACAGGACCAGCGTCCGGACTGCGATCCGCGGCAGCAGTGCGGTCACGTCAGAGAAAAAGGCGGCACGGACCCACCGAGCTGCGGTCGAGGGACTCGCGGCAGTGCGCTCAAACCGCGCGCAAAACTCGCGGAATCGTTCGTCGGAGCCAAGGGACCGCGAGGTGTTGAACACGACCGCGCCGGTTCCCCATTGCGCTTGAACCAGTTCGACGAGCGCGTCGAGGTCCTCGCCAGTCGCCCCATAGGGTCGATCGTGAGCGCGTATCCCGCACACCGAGCAGTT
>JAUZEI010000394.1 GCA_030839105.1 Actinomycetota bacterium | reverse complement strand
CTCCCGGGTGCGCGTCCTCCAAGCCGTCGGGCGCCGATCGCTTCCGTCACTGATCGAAGCGACGATCATTCCCGCGGTTCTGCTGTACGTCTTTCTCGTGACGCTCGGCCCGACACCGGCGATGCTCGCAGTGCTGTTCTGGTCGTACGGCGCGGTGATTCGCCGCCTGATCAGCGGCCATTGCATTCCCGGAGTTCTTCAGCTTGCGGTCGTCGGGCTGACAGTGCGCACGATCGTCGGCATCGCGAGCGGCACGTTCATGTATTTCCTACAGCCGGTCGCGACGACGCTCGCCCTCGCGCTCGTGTTCCTCGGCTCGCTCACGTTCGGGCGCCCGATGATCGCGCGCATGGCGTCCGACTTCTGCCCGCTCGCACCGGAGATCGCCTGTCGCCCCGGCGTCGTGCGGCTGTTCAGTGGACTGACACTGCTTTGGGCGGGAGTGCACCTTCTGAGCGCGGCGACCACGTTCACGCTGTTGGTCAGCCTGCCCACGACCACGTTCGTCGCCGTGAAGAGCTTCGTGAGCCTCGCGATAACGATCAGCGCCATCGTGCTCACCGTTTCCTGGTCGATCCGGACCGCTCGAGCGGAGGATCTCGTGTTCGCGCGCGTCGCACGATGAACGACGCGCAGTAGAAGTTCCACAATGAACGTCGTCCAGGTGCAGTTCTCCATCGACGACCGGGCACGCGGGGACGAAATCGCTTCGGAGTTGCTGAACGGGTCTCTCGTGGCGTGTGTGCAAACCGTTGGTCCGGTGACGAGCCGGTACTGGTGGCAGGGCTCGGTCAACGAGGCCCAAGAGTGGCTCTTCGTCTGCAAGACCACACGCGAGCGGTGCGCCGAGGTGTTCGACCTGGTGCGGCTTCGCCATCCGTACGACGTCCCCGAGATCGTCGAGCACGAGCTCTCTGCCTCCGAGCCCTATGCGGCGTGGGTCGCAACCGAGACGCGGCGCCCGCGGCTCGGTGCCGGCGACGGCTGACCGACGTCGGTCCCCGGTGGCGCGGGCCCGACGCGCAACGGGCCGGCGCCGGTCCTGCGAGTCAGGCGACGCGAATCGCGAACACTGCAAGGCGATGGTCGTGCGTGCCGAGGCGCGTGTCGAAGTCGCCGGCGCACGTCACGAGTGTCAGGTGCGCGCGATGGTCGGCCGAAGCCTGCGGCGTCGTTCCTGCGACGGGACCGACGCCATAGATCTGGCGCAACACGTCCTTCTGCCTCGTCTCGGCGAGCGAGAAGTCAGCAGTGCGCGTCACCACGAACCGGACGTCGAGCTCGCGGCGCGGATCGTGCACGACGATCGGATCGCCGGGCCGGAGCTGATCGATGTGGCCGAACACTCCCCGAGTACCGCGCGGCCCGTTGATGTGGCCGGCGATCACCGCAGTGCTGAGCACTCCGGGGACCGCGCTGCCGCGGTACCAGAACGCCTGTTGCCACACGGGGTCGTTGATCGGACCCTCCGGCGCGTCCATGACGTCGTTCGGCAGAACTCCGACTCCCACCACTGTCGCGTCGACACGCAACGACGGGATACGGAGTTGGATCGGAACGGGCACGGGCCCGGAGCGGATGTCGAGGCCGGGCGGAAAGAGCGGCGCGGGAACCGGCAACGCCGGGACGGGCCGGGCGCGCACCGGGGTGCGCGCCGGTGCCGCGATGCGCGTCGTCGTCGTTGTCGAGGAAACCGCTCCCACCCCGAGATTCGCGCCCCCACAGGCGCCGAGCGCCGCCGTCGTCGCGACGATCGCGATCGACTTCGATCGGGGCGTGCGCGACCGGCGTCGGCTCGATCGGCGAATCAACGGCCGATCGTCGGCGCGCCGCCGGCATGCAACCGGCGCCGAACGACGAAGCCGGTCGTCGCGGCGCCCGCCACTCCGAGCAGAGTCAGCGCGGGCCACGGGAATCTCTTCGACGACGGCAAGGGTGCGACTCCGGTGCGGGGTGGGCCGACGATCCCGACCGTGAGCCCGAGCGTCGTCGTCGTAGCCCCACCGCCGGGAACCGTCGGGCCGGTGCCGCCGCCCGCAACGGTCGACGTCGTGACTCCGCCACCGCCAGGCAGCGTGGTCGTCGGGGCACCCGCGCCGGGCAACGCGGTCGTGGTCGTAGGGGGAAGGACGGTCGCGCACGTGGGTGCGGTGAAGTGATCGTTGATGAGCGTGATGCCCGCATTGCGAGCGAGGGCCCGACCGTGGACCGTCACGTTGTTCTGCATGGTGATCGAGGTCAGGGCGAGGATGTTGCCCACGAACGTCGAACCGCTGCCCAGGTTCGCCGAGCTCAGCACCTCCCAGTACACGTTGCATTCCTGGGCGCCGTTGATGAGATTGACGTGGCTGTTGGAAAACGTGGTGAGCGTCGAGTCGGTCTGGAAGACGAACACGGTGTTGGGATCTCCTTCACCGTCGAGCGTCAGCGTCGAGTTCACGGGCAGGAGAAGCGCCGCCCGGGCGGTCGCGTGGTACACGCCGCCTTTCAGCGTGAGCCCGGAGAGGTTGGGACCCTTGATCGCGGTGAGCGTGCGCGACGCGGCATCCGTGAAGGCGGCCGTGAGATCCAGTTGCGCCTGCGCGGAATGCACCTGGTCTTTGACCCCGGGAAGGTTCACGAGCCCCGGGGGAAAGCCGGTGATCGCGGGGGCGAGGCCCGGAGAGACGCCGAGGTTCTCGTTCATCGTGGTGAGCCCGACATTGCTGACCGACGGACCTGCCAGCACCGAGTAGCTCGCAGCTGCGCCCAAAATGACCTTCGGTTCGGTCACCGCGCCCGCGGTGTTGGCAAACGTCAACAGGAGCGCACCGATCAGCGCGAGTGACGTCAGAGCCACTCCGCCTCGGCGCGCACTCGCGGTGAGATGCATCAGTTGAGCTCGTTTCGTACGGGCAAGCGTTGCCGACAAGACGCCGCCGCAAGGGTGATCGACCCGTGTACGTACGAAGTGCTGACCAGAGGTCTGCGAGGAGTGAGACCCGACCCGCGCCGGGCAGGACAAGGGTCACTGCGAATCGCGAGATGCCGGAACCCTGCTGTCGTTATCGTCAGACCGTTTGCGAAACGTGAGCCGGGCGACGCGACTTCCGGGCCCGGAGGGGCGATTCTCGGTGAGAAACCCCGGAACGACTCAGGATGGCGGCAGGAACCCCTTGTCCTTCAAGACCTGCTGCCCGCCGCCGGTCGCGATCTCGTCGACGAACGCCGCGGCCGCGGCCGCGTGCTTCGCCGCCTTCAGCACGGCGATCGGGTAGACCGCCACGACGTTCTGGGCGTCGGGGATCGTCACGCCTTCGACCTTGTTGCCCGCGGCCTTCACGTCGGTCACGTAGACGACGACCGCGTCGGCCTCGCCGAGCGTGAGCTTCGACAACGCCGATTTCACGTCGAGCTCGTTCGACACCGGCTCCGGCGCGGGGAGACCGGCATTCGTGAAGGCCTGGCGCGCGTACTTGCCGGCGGGAACCGACACGTCGGCGAGCACCAGCGTCACCCCCGACCTCTCGAGGTCGGCGAGGCTCGTGATGTGCTTCGGGTTCCCGGGCGCGACCGCGATCTCGAGCCGGTTGCGGGCAAATGTCCTCGGCGGGTCCACGAGCCCCGCGTCTTCGAGCTTCTTCATGTTCTTGGTGTCGGCCGACGCGAACACGTCGACGTCGGCGCCCTGTTGGATCTGGGTCACGAGTGCCTGCGAGCCCGCGAAGTTGAACGTGAGGGATAGGCCCGAGTTACTCGTGCTCAGGTTCGTCTGTTCCGTCTTGAACGCTTCGGTCAGCGACGACGCCGCGAACACGTTCAACGGACCACTGAGCGCCGGCCGCGCCGACCCCGGGACGGTCGAGGTCGTCGACGACGTCGAGGGCTTGCTGCTGCTCCCGCACGCGGTCGCCGAGAGCACGAAGAGCACGGCCACGAGTGCCGATCGGGAGCGACTTGCCGTTGACATCCGAACCTCGGGAATCTTGCGGAGCATTTAGTCGCATCCGGACTAGTGCGACGGTGGCGAAGGTACCATGCCGCCGACACGACGTCTTGGAGGTCTTTCGTGAACGTGCACGACAAGCTGTTCATCGGCGGGGAATGGGTCGAGCCGGCGGGCGGCGCGGTCATCGACGTGATCTCACCGCACACCGAGGAGATCATCGGCCGGGTGCCCGAAGCCACGACGGCCGACGTCGACCGCGCCGTCGCGTCAGCCCGGGCCGAGTTCGACGACGGCGACTGGCCGCGCCGCTCCGCCGAGGAACGCATCGCCGCCGTCGAGCGCTTCGGGAACGCGTATGCGGCCCGCCTCGCGGATATGGCCGAGATCATCACCGCCGAGATGGGCTCGCCGATCTCGTTCTCCAACCTCGGTCAGGCCCCCGCGGCGTGGATGATGCTCAACACTTTCGTCGGCATCGCGCAGCAGTTTCCCTGGGAAGACACGCGCACCGGCATGCTCGGCACCGATGTCATCGTGCGCCACGAGCCGGTCGGGGTCGTGGCCGGCATCGTGCCGTGGAACGTGCCGCAGTTCGTGACGATGGCCAAGCTCGCGCCCGCGCTGTTGACCGGGTGCACGATCATCATCAAGCCCGCCCCCGAGACTCCCCTCGACGCCTACCTCATGGCGGAGCTGCTCGAAGAGGCCGAGATCCCGAAGGGTGTCGTCTCGATCCTGCCCGCCGGGCGCGAGGTCGGAGAGCACCTCGTCCGCCATCCGGGCATCGACAAGGTCGCGTTCACCGGCTCGACCGCAGCCGGTCGTCGCATCGCATCGATCTGTGGCGACCAGCTCAAGCGCGTGAGCCTCGAGCTCGGCGGGAAGTCGGCGGCGATCATCCTCGACGACGCGGACCTCGCGGCCACCGTCGAAGGCCTGAAGACGGCATCGCTGATGAACAACGGGCAGGCGTGCGTCGCGCAGACGCGCATCCTCGCCAGCCGCGGCCGGTACGACGAGGTCGTCGACGCGATCGCGACCATGGTCGGCGGCCTGGAGGTCGGAGATCCTTCCGTCGCCACCACCGAGATCGGTCCGCTCGTCGCCAAGCGCCAGCAGGAGCGCGTCGAGAAGTACATCGCGCTCGGCCAGGAAGAAGGGGCACGCGTCGTCGTCGGCGGCAACGGCCGACCGGCCGGCATCGAGCGCGGTTGGTACGTGCAGCCGACGGTGTTCTCGAACGCGAACAACGACATGCGCATCGCGCGCGAGGAGATCTTCGGGCCCGTCCTCACCGTCATCCCCTACGACGACGTGCGCGACGCGGTCCGTCTTGCAAACGACAGCGAGTACGGCCTGGCGGGATCCGTCTGGACGGCCGACATCGAGCAGGGCATGGACATCGCCCGTCGGGTCCGTACCGGCACCTACGCAGTCAACCAGTACACGATGGACTTCATGGCGCCGTTCGGCGGCTTCAAGGCGTCGGGCGTCGGCCGGGAGTTCGGCAAGGAAGGCCTCGAGCACTACGTCGAGCTCAAGGCCATCATCCCGCCGGGCGGGGGCATCGTGGCCGCCGGCTGACCGGACCGCGTCGGCGGCGGTGAC
>JAUZEI010000551.1 GCA_030839105.1 Actinomycetota bacterium | reverse complement strand
TGATCGACGTACCGGCGTCGAGGTCGGTGTATGCGATGCGATCGGCGCCCGAACGGGCCATGAATCGCAACTGGTCGACCAGGAGATGACCTTCGGGTGCCCCCGGGGAAGTTTGCACGGCCCGGAGGCTAGGACACGCCCCGGGGAGCGGGCGGGAGCGCGATGATCTCGCCCGGGAAGACGAGGCTCGGGTCGCCGGAGCGCAACGTGGATCGGTTCGCTCCGATCACGTCCTGCCAGTAGCGCGCGACGGCAGAGTCGTCGAACCGTGCCACCGAGCCCCGCTCGAGCGCGACCCGGGCGATCAGCCAGAGATTGTCCCCGGGGCGCACGACGACACGGGCCGGAACGACGCGTGCGGGAACGACGCGTGCCGGGTCGAGGGTCGAAGGACCGGCGTGGGCCGGATCGGGGGCTTCCCGACGAAGGGTTGGGAGGGGAGTGGCGCGCGGGACCGGCGCGACGTCGGCCGGCGCGACCGCGACGAGTGCGCGCACGACGGGCTGGTCAGCGACCGGGGCGACCGAGACCCCGGGCGCGTCGAGCGCGGCGGCCGGGAGAGCAGGAAGTGCGATACAGGCCGTGACGACCCCGATCTCGAGCATCCGGCGGATGCCGGGTGGAAGCCCGGGCGCGAGTCGCCGTGCGAGCCGGGGGCGACCGAGGCTCAGCGCGAGGACGCACCCACCCGCGACGACGAAGAGCCACGCGCTGGTGACGACGGCGATCGTCCACGCCGCGACAAGCGCCAGATCGTCGCCCCGGGACCACACGTCGCGCGTGAGGTCGGGCCGGGTGCTCAGCAACGCCGCGAGCGACGTGAGTGCCAGCAGAGTCACGACGAGGAGCGGGCACCGGGGCCGCTGCAGGATCATCGCGTATGCATATCAGAGCGTGTAAAAGTGTGTCAACCATTGTCAGCATGTATGAGAGCGCGCTAGGTTCGGATGATGGCAGGCGACGATCGGGAAGCGAATCTCGAGTTCTGGGTGGGCCGGAGTCGCAGTGACGCCGGCGCGTCCTCCGGTCGCAGACCCCGATCGTTCGGTGCCTCGTCCGGCCGCCGGCGGTCGCGACGACTGCCGCGCCTGCGCCGGCCGTCGTTCGCTCGCCCGTCGTTCGCCCGTCCCTCGTTCGCCCACCGGTCGTTCGCTCGTTCCTCGTTCACCCGCCCGTCGTTCACCCGTCCGGCCGAGGGACGCGAACCGGGCGCACGGCGAGGACGGGCCCGCCCGATCGCGGCCGCCGCGTTGCTGGCGGGGCTCGCCGGCGCGTGGCTCGTTGTCGGACATCGCTCGCACGCGTCGGCGGAGGCGGAGCCCACACCCGCCTCGCGCGTCCCCGCCTCGATCGTGATCGGTACGGCTCCGGCACCTCGGTCCTCCGTGTCCCGCGCGTCCGCACCCGTCGCCCCCAACTCGCCGTCGACGTCGGTAGTGCCGCGCATCTCGGACTGTCGCGGCCTCACGGTCACCGGCCGCGAGGTGCGCTGCGTCATTGACGGCGTCGAGCTCGATGTACGCCTCTATGCGCCCGGAACCGCGGCGGAGGCGTACTCGCGCGCGGCCGGTGCCCTGGCCCGCCCCGCGTCAGGCGCGCCGGCGTGCGCCCGCGGTCTACCCGACGAACGATCGTGGTCCCAAGCCTCGTCGCCCAGCGTGGCGATCGGCCGGTATCGCTGCCGGCTCGAGCAGGGCCGCGCCGCGATGTGGTGGACGCGCGGCGACCGGCTCGCCCACGCGCTCGGCCCGAACGGCGATCTCGCGGCGCTCTTCGCCTGGTGGCGCGCTCACCCTTCGGAGTGAAAGCGTGCGCCCATGCCCGATGCCGACGATCCGACGCCCACCGACCATCCCTACGGCGGCTTCTCCAGTGACGTCATCGAGCTCTTGCGCGCCGCGCACTCGTCGACGCCCCTGCACCAGCTGCTGGGCCTGAACTTCGTCAGCGGTGCGGACCCGACCGTCGTGATCGTCGAGATGCCGGTTGCGCCCGGTGCCTTCAACGGATCCGGAAACCTGCACGGCGGCGCGATCGCGAGCCTGGTCGACGTGGCCTCCGGTTCGGCGGCGGCGCGGGCCGGAACGTTCAAGCCGGGCGAGAACACGCTGGTGACCGCCGACCTGCACATCCGCTACCTGGGTCGACCGAAGGGCACGGTGGTACGCGCCGAGGCTCGGGTCCTGCGCGCCGGTCACCAGCTCATCGTGGTCGACTGCCGGGTCGTCGACGATCTCGGGAACCTGATCGCATTCGCCGACTTCGCCGGCATGATCGTGCCGCTCCGCCAACCCCTGGAAGCAGAGGGCACCGCGACGGGCGACGGCCGCGTGCCCGATCTGTGAGCCGATCTCCGGGCCCGATCTCTCGAGCACTCCCGGGCACCACGGAGGATCCCTGACGGGGTGGCGAAAGGTTTGGTACGTTCGGCCGCCCTTTCAGAACGACCCGGAGCGTGCAATGGAGATCTTCCACCGGATCGGCTTGGCCGAAGCCTTCCGCATTTCCCATGTCATCGTCGCGGTGATGTGGATGGGTCTGCTGTGGTTCTTCAACTTCGTGCAGACGCCCGCCTATGCCGAGATGGAAGCGAGCTCGCGTAACGACGCGTTCGACAAGCTCACTTGGCGGGCGCTGTGGTGGTTCCGGTGGTCGGCGGCCGCGACCGTCGCGTTCGGCCTCCTGATCATCGCGATCGCGCCGACGGGCTCGTACAACGGCGACTTCTGGATCCACAGCAGCGCCGGCCCGACGCTCCTGGTCGGCATCCTGTTCGGCATCGTCATGTTCTTGAACGTGTGGCTCGTGATCTGGCCCAACCAGCAGATCGTCATCGCCAACGCCCGCGCCCTGAAGGCCGGCGGCGAGGCGAACCCCAACGCGGCGGCTGCGGCCCGCGCCGGTGCGATGGCATCCCGCCAGAACACCGTCTTCTCGTTACCGCTGTTGGTGTTCATGGTCGGCGCCGCGCACTTCTACAACCTCGGCCCGAGCTTCGGCGGCGGCCTCGGCGCCGGCAAGTGCTGGCTCTACATCCTCATCGGCGTCGTGGTGCTGGCGGTGCTCGAAGCGAACGCGCTCGGCAAGATCAGCGGCCGGGGCAACACCGGCCTCAATATGATCTACGAGACCCACAAGAACGCGATGTACGCCGGGTTCGCGTTGATCGTCTTCTTCTACATCCTCGCCGAGATCATCCTGCGGGTGTGAGGATCGCCTGATTCGCTGCGCCCAGGCGAGAGGTCGCTACACGCCGAGTAGGTCGGCGATGCGGGCGCGGTGCGTAGTGCTCGATCCGAACAGCGGCTCCAGCGACTTGGCCCGTTTCACGTAGAGGTGCATGTCGTGCTCCCACGTGTAGCCGATGCCGCCGTGGATCTGGATGCCTTCCTTGCCGAGGAGGCGCTGGCAGTCACCGGCGGCGACCTTGGCGACGGAGGTGGCGCTCGTGCGCCGCGGATCGTCCTCGGCGATCGTGAGTGCGGCGAAGTAGCCGGTCGCGCGGGCCCGTTCGAGCGACACGATCATGTCGGCGAACTTGTGCTTGATGGCCTGGAACGAGCCGATCGGTACGCCGAACTGCTCGCGCTGTTTCGCGTACTCGAGCGTGACGTCGAAGATCGTCTGCGCGATGCCGACGATCTCGAGCGCGGCGGCGACGGTCGCCTCCTCGATCGCGCGTCGCAGGGCAGGGGCGCTGGGCGCACGGCCGTCGCCGAGCAACCGCTCCCGCTCGACCCGCACACCATCGAGGTCGACGTGCGCGAGCCGGCGACTCGCGTCGAGTGCGTGCACCGGACGCGTCCGTACGCTCGAGACGGGAACCACGAGCGCGTGTACGCCGTCGTCGCCGGAAGTTCCCGGCTCACGCGCGACGACGACCAATTCGTCGACCGCGTCGCCTTCGACCACGAACCGCTTCTCGCCGGCCAACACCGCGTGCGTGTCGTCGAGCACGACCGTCGCCGTCACCGCCGCGGGATCGAACGATCCACGATGCTCCGCGATCGCGAGGGACCCCGAGATCTCGCCCGCGGCGACGGCGCCGAGGAAGCGGGCGCGTTGCTCCGATGTGCCGATCTCCCGCACGGCCGGCACGAACTGCGTGACCGTTGCCAGGAGCGGGCCGGGAGCCATGACCCGACCGATCTCCTCGGCGAGGATGCCGGCTTCGATCATGCCGAGGCCGATCCCGCCGTCGGATTCGGGCACCGTCAGACCGGACCAGCCGAGCTCGGCAAGGGTCGACGACAGCGCATCGGGACGCACGCCGTCGTCGACGACCCGGCGCGCCAGGGCGACGGGACTCTCGCGAGACAACACGGCGCGGATCGAGTCGCGCAGGTCTTCTTGATCGGCGTTGAGTTCGAGCTCCATGGCCTCCGGCCCGGGTTGCAGGTCCGGGTCAGGTTACGAGTTTCTCGATCTCGTCCACCAACGCGCGCCGGTCGACTTTCTCGCCGACGGTCAACGGCAGGGCGTCGACGACGTGCATCGCTTCGGGGAGCTTGTACGCGGCGATGTGCGGCGAGGCGAAGGCGCGCAGGTCGGCAAGCGACGGCGGGTGGTCACGATCGCGGGGGACGACGGCCGCGACTCCGATCTCACCCATGACGTCGTCGGTGCGGGGCACGACGGCAATCGCGGCGACGCCGGAGTGCCTCGACAGCACGCTCTCGATCTCGACGGGATAGACGTTGTAGCCGCCACGGACGTACATCTCCTTGCTGCGCCCGACGAGGCGGAGCCGGCCGCGGTCGTCGATCCAGCCCAGATCGCCGGTGCGCACGAAACCATCGGCGGTGAAGGCGGTCCGTGTCTGCTCGTCGTCGCGCCAGTAGCCCGACATGACCGCGGGCGAACGCAGGCACACCTCGCCGATGTCCCGCACGGTTCCCGTACCCGTGATCGGCGCACCGCCTTCGTCGCGCAGCGAGAGCTCGACGCTCGCGTGCGGTCGTCCGACACTGATGATCGCGTCCTCGTCGGGGTCGTCGAACGCGGTGCCGAGACCGATCCCGGCTTCCGTGCACGAATAGCGTGTCGCGAGCCGCGCGCCGAACCGGCGCCTCGCCTCCTCCGCGAGACCGGGCGTGACCGGACCGCCGCCCGCGATGATGTGCTGCACCGAGGAGAGATCGAAGTCGTCGAACGCGGGATCGCGCAGCATGAGCGCAAGCTGCGTGGGTACGCCCGCAACCGTCGTCATGTGTTCGCGGGCGAGCAGTTCGAGCGCGGGACGCGCCCGCCAGCGTTCCATGATGAACGTCGTTCCGCCCCTTCGCAGATTGCCGGCGAGCTTCGTCATGAAACCCAGGTGCGCGAACGAAGTACCGCTGAACGACCGACCGCCACCGTCCCAGGTGTCGCCGACATCGGTCTGGGTGATGAACGCGAGTTGGCGGTTGCAGTAGAGCGCGCCCTTCGGTAAACCCGTGGTTCCCGATGTGAAGATGATCGCGACCGGGCGGTCGGGATCATCGTCGAGGACGGGCGGTGCCTCACCCGTGACTCGCAGTCCCGCCAGCACGGTTTCCACCGAATCGGCGGGCGGCGCGTCGTCGGCGGAGACGACGAGTCGTGGCGCGGCGACGTCGAGGATGGCTTCGCGTTCCCGGTCCGACAAACGGTCGTTCACGCCCGCCGTGATCGCACCGAGCTTGGTCGTGGCCGCGTACGTGAGGAGGTACTCCGGCCCGGCGGGGAGCACGATCCCGACGACATCTCCGACTCCCACTCCGCGCGCCGCGAGCCCGACTGCGAGCTCATCGGAGATGCGATCGACGTCTTCGTAGGTCA
Organism: Actinomycetota bacterium; assembly: GCA_030839105.1. Classification (GTDB taxonomy): domain Bacteria; phylum Actinomycetota; class Acidimicrobiia; order IMCC26256; family PALSA-610; genus PALSA-610. The sequence goes on along the minus strand of JAUZEI010000551.1, from coordinate 675 downwards.
GCGACCAGCCGAGCGGAGTGACATAGGCGGTACGATCCGCGAAGCGGCGGGCAGCTTCCGCGATCGTCCAGGGCAGGCCCGGGAGAGACATGGCCGAAGCGTACAAGTCGCCTCGACGAGCGTCCGGTAGACGCGAGGTCGCGGCCGCGGCGGGCACACCGGCCGCCGCGCGCGAGCTGCGGGCGCAGGGTCGCAAGACGATGCGCAAGCTGCTCGATGCCGGCATGCGCGTGTTCGCGGAGCGGGGCTACCACGCCGCCCGGGTCGACGACATCGTGCGCGCCGCGCGCACCTCGCACGGGACCTTCTACCTCTACTTCGCGAACAAGGAGGAGCTGCTCCGGGCGCTCGCGATTCAATGCGCGCTGGAGATGGGCGCGCTGGCCGGTCGACTCGGCGCGGTCACCCCCGTCCCCGCGGGCGCGGCCGAATTGCGCCGATTCCTCGAGACCTTCTTCTCGACCTACGCCCGGTTCGGACCGGTGCTACGGGCGTGGATGGAAGGCAACGTCGAAGATCGCGAGACGAGCCAGCTCGGTGTCGTCGCGTTCACCGACATCGCCACGGCACTCGGAGTGCGCATGCGCGACGCGGGTGAACGGGGTGATCCGGCAACCGTCGCCGCACTCATGGCAGTGCTCGAGCGCTACGCCTACGTCCTCGTGTCGCGCCAGC
>JAUZEI010000387.1 GCA_030839105.1 Actinomycetota bacterium | reverse complement strand
GGCGCGCCTCGGATCAGGTCGCGAGCGGACCGGAGCCGTTGCGGGTCGGCAGCGTCTCGCCCGCCGCGAGCGGGAAGTGACACGCGACGAACTGGCCCGGCGACACCTCGCGCACCTGGGGCTCCTCATCGGCGCACTTGGCCTGCGCCTTCGGGCACCGCGTGCGGAACCGGCAACCCGACGGTGGCGCGACCGGCGACGGGATCTCACCGATGACCTTGGCGCGCGCTTCGGGCCGGATGCTGGGATCCGGAACCGGGATCGCGTCGAGCAGCACGCGGGTGTACGGGTGCGCGGGCTGCTGGTAGATCGTGTCGGGCGAACCGACCTCGCAGATCTTCCCGAGGTACATCACCACGACGCGGTCGCTCACGTTCTTGACCACCGCGAGGTCGTGGGCGATGAAGATCAACGTGAGCCCGTAACGCGCCTTCATTTCTTCGAGCAGGTTCAGGATCTGCGCCTGGACCGAGACGTCGAGCGCCGAGACCGGTTCGTCGCAGATGATCAACTTGGGCTCGGTGATCACCGCCCGTGCGATCGAGATGCGCTGGCACTGGCCGCCGGAGAACTGGTGGGGGCGGCGACCGCGCTGCAACACGGGGTCGAGCCCGACCGCGAGCATCATGTCGTCGACCTTCGTCGCCTGCTCGTCCGCGGTGCCGACCTTCCAGATGCGCAGGCCCTCGGCGATGATGTCCTCGATCTTGCGTCGCGGGTTCAGCGAAGAGATGGGGTCCTGGAAGATCATCTTCATCGCGGTTCGTGTCCGGCGGAGATCGTTGCCCGACAGCTTCGACATGTCGCGGCCTTCGAAGAGCACCTGGCCGGATTTGGGTGGCGGCAACTGCATGATCGCCTTGCCGGTCGTGGACTTGCCGCAACCCGACTCACCGACGAGCCCGAGCGTCTCGCCTTCCTTCACGTCGAGGCTGATGTTCGAGACCGCGTGCACCTTCAGCCCACTGCGGCCGGCGGGGAACTCGACGACGAGATCCTCGACGCGCAGCAGCGTTTCCTCGGGGGACCGGAGGTGGGCGGTGCCGGTGCCCGCCATCAGACCGAGACCCCGGTGAGGACGGCTTCGCCTTCCTTGCGGACGGGAAGGCCGGTCGCGGTCTCGCCTGCGGCGAGGTTGCGGGAGAGCGCTTCGACGCCGGCCTGACTCCCGACCGGGAAGAAGCACCGGTAGGCGTGGCCGGGAATCTCGGCGTCGATCAGCGGCGGTTCGTCGCTGATGCACTTCGCCTGCGCGTACGGGCAGCGCGCCGCGAACTTGCATCCGGGCGGCGGTTTCACGAGGTCGGGCGGACGGCCGGCGATCGCGTCGAGCTTCGAGTGACTCGGTTGCGCGAGCTTCGGGATCGACTTGAGCAACGCCTCGGTGTACGGATGGCGCGTGTTCTCGAAGAGCGAACGCGTCGGCGCGCGCTCGACGATGCGGCCGGCGTACATCACGGCGATGTCGTCGGTGCGGCCCGCGACGACCCCGAGGTCGTGGGTGACCAGCACCATCGCCATGAAACGCTCGCGCTGCTGCTGTTGCAGGAGGTCGAGGATCTGGGCCTGCACGGTCACGTCGAGCGCGGTCGTGGGCTCGTCGGCGAAGAGGAGCTTGGGACCGCACGCGAGGGCGATCGCGATCATGACGCGCTGGCGCATGCCGCCCGAGAGTTGATGCGGGTACTCCCGCAGCCGCCGCTCCGCCTCCGGAATGCCGACCGAGGAGAGCAACGCGAGCGCCGTCTCCTCCGCGTACTCCTTCGTGACGTCGAAGTGGAAGCGCAGCGACTCCATGATCTGGTTGCCGATCCGCATCACCGGATTCAGCGATGTCATCGGGTCCTGGAAGACCATGGACATCTGCGTGCCCCAGTACTTGCGCATCTCGTTACCGGTGCTCTTGCCGATCTCGTGGCCCTCGAAGTGGATGCTGCCGTGACGAACCACATTGCTCGGCAGGAGACCCATGATCGAGCGGGAGAGCACCGACTTGCCGCAACCCGACTCGCCGACGATCCCGATGGTCTTGCCCCGTTCGAGCGTGAACGAGACGCCGTCGACGGCGTGGACGAGACCGCGTTCGGTCTTGAACTGCGTCTTGACGTCGACGACCTCGAGGAGCGATCCGTCGAGCGGAGCGTCAGCGAAGCGCTCGGTGCCCGGGGCCGCCGTCCGTTTCCGACGACGACTCATATCGCGGCCTCGCGCACGTCGAACTTCGCTCGCACAATGTCGCCCAGGTAGTTGAGCGAGAGCACGGTGAGGAGGATCAGCGCCGAGGGAACCATCCACACGGTCGGCGCCGAGTTGGGGTTGCTGATCTGCGACTGGATCATGTTCCCCCACGATGGGCTCGGCGCGGGGATGCTCAAACCGAAGATCGCGAGCGCGCCCTCGAGCACAATGACGACCGCCACGCTCAACAGTGCGATCGAGAGCATGGCCGGGACGACGTTCGGCAGCACCTCGCGGAACATCACGCGCATATCGGTCGCACCCTGGGCGCGCGCGGCCATCACGAACTCGCGCTGCGACCACGCCAGCGTGTTCGCGCGCGTGATACGCCCGAGGATCGGGACGGAGACGATACCGACGGCGAGGATCACGATCCCGATGCGATGAGACCACCGCGCGCTACTGCTTCCGGGCGGGGAGAAGACCGAGACGAGCGTCAGGGCGAGCACGAGCTGCGGGAACGCCAGGAAGATGTTGAAGAAGGCGCTGATCACCGTGTCGGCGATGCCGCCCTTGAAGCCGGCGAACAGCCCGAGGAAACCGCCGATCAAGGTGCCGAACACGACCGATCCGACGCCGATCAACAGCGACGCCTGGGCACCCCAGATCACCCGGCTGAACACGTCGTTGCCGGAGTCGTCGGTGCCGAAGATGTGGCCGGCTTTGAACAGTCCGGCCTTGGTGTTCAGGTAGTCGTACCCGTTGATCGGGTCCTTGATCGGAAGCACCGGCGCAAGGATCGCCGCGCCGACGACGATCACCAGCCAGATGATCGCGATCCAGGCGACCACCCCGAGGCGCTTCTTGCGCGTGCCGTCCGTGGTGGTCGTTTCCATGCCCGCCAGGGTCCCGGCCCCGCCGGCGGCAGCAAGTTCTGTCTCAGCCGATTCGAGCACCGCGGATCCTCGGGTCGAGTATGCGATACAGGGCATCCACTGCGAAGTTCACGAGCACGTAGACGATGGCGATCACCGCAACGAAGTCCTGCAGCGCGATGTACTGCCGGGTCGCGATCGCCTGTTGCAATTGATACCCGATGCCGTTCAGGTGGAAGATCACCTCGA